>DATAWG010000014.1 GCA_036267355.1 Pirellulales bacterium
ATCGAATACCCCTGGCTGATAACGATTAGTATCAGCGCGAACACGACGCTGACGATGTGCCCAAAACTTCGCTGCCCCCGGAAAATCTGGTTCACGATATGCGGATAGGGGATCCGTGAGACCATCAGCGCCCCCGCCGCCAACGCGAACAAACAGACCCAAATCTCCATGATCGAATCGACTTGCTGAAGGTTCGGCAGGGTGCTGGTGTCGCGGCGGAGCGTATAAAATAGGATTGCAAAACCGGCGACCGAGCCGGCCGCCGCCGGGCTGGGCAGACCGCTGAAATTCAGATGGTCGTCGTCGGTCGGTGTTTCGACGTTGAACCGCGCCAGCCGCAAGGCCGCACACACCGGCAGCGCCGCCGCGATCACCCACATCGCCTCGGGATGATAATACGCCAAATACGGACACATCTTCACAAGCAAAAATCCCGGCGCAACGCCGAACGTCACTACATCGCAAAGGCTATCCAATTCCGCGCCAAAATCGCTCGACGTTCGGGCCAGCCGCGCGACGTGGCCATCCAGCGCGTCGAAGATCATGCCCAGAAAAATCAGCCAGCCGCTGAGCATGATATTGTGCGTCGGATCGTTCGAATCGAATGCCACGACGACACCGGCCGGGCTCGGCGGAATACGATCCGTCAGCGGCCGCTCGACCCGCGAGGCCACGACGATGCTAAAAAAACCGCAGACGAGATTGCCCAGCGTGAAGAGCGTGGGCAGAACGGCGATGGTGCGGATTTTTCGCACGGGGACTGTCCCCTTTTTTGGAGTCTTCGGAAAAAAAGGGGACTGTCCCCTTCGGCGCACCTTGGATTTCCCCGCTGGCGCTTCGGGCTAGCTTGGATTTCCTCGCTGACGCTTCGGGCTCGTGTGGCGTACTTTTTCGGCCCTAAGTATATCGGCAGATCGCGTCGCGGCCACCGCGGATTCGCTGGCCGACGCGCACTGCCACCTCCAGCCCCGCGGCAGGCAAAATCAATTCGGTTCGCGAGCCGAGTTTGATCATGCCGAACTTTTCGCCGCGCTCGACGGTTTGCCCCGGCCGCAGATCGCAGACGATTCGCCGCGCCACTTGCCCCGCGATCTGCCGTACCGCCATCCGACGATATGGGGCCACCGGTTCCTCAAGGCCGATCCACATGCATTCATTGTGAATCGAGCACGCCGGATCGAGTGCGCTGATGAACCGCCCCGGCGAATACCGGAGCCGAATTATCCGCGCCGCGCACGGCGCGCGATTGATATGCACGTTGAAAAGCGACAGAAAAATTGCGATCCGCACCGCCGGGCCGCCGACATATTCGTCGTGCTCCAAATGGCTGACCTCGACCACCTTGCCGTCGGCCGGGGCCACGAGCAGGCCCCGTTCTTGCGGAATCCGCCGCGGCGGATCGCGGAAGAAATAGACGATCAGGCAGAACACGATCCCGGTGATCGGGGCCAAATACCAGAACGTGAAGGCCAGCGCGATCGTCGCCCCCAGCAGCGGCCAGCCCATCAATTGCAACTCGGCCAGTCCCCAGCGGGCAAACGGAATTCGCTCGCGCCACCGAAATGGATCGTCGGCAGCGTCCCAATGACAATCCGTCTGATTACAGAAAAATTTCAGATCGCGCGGGTCGAGAATTTCATGCGGACAGCCGGCCGGATCGCCGCGGCGCAACTGCCGCATCTGCTCGACATATCCCGGTCGAAACCGCTTGAGATACCAGCGCCGCCACTTGCCCCACGCCAACTCGATGGAATTGCAAACGCCGCCCCCCGGTTGCGTGCTCGTGATTTCGCGCGGCAACGGCTCAGGCAGGCTCGGGCCGCGCACGGTCGCACCGGCGGCAGGCAGTGATTCGGATAAACTCATCGGGCGCTTGTTTCGAACAGTCGAATGGGAAGTCAACGGGCGAATGGCACGAACCTCCGCGCCATAATCGTAGTGCCGCCACTGCTTTCGGGGAAGCACGCGTCCAGTTCGCAAACCGGTACGCGCTGTGGGTGTCATGCCCGTGGCCTTCGTAGCCACGATGGCAACCACGCATGCCCACGCAAAGCCGCAGGCATGGCACGCCCGTGATCGGAATTCATCGGGGATTATTAGGGCCCGCTCGGCGCGTCGGGCGGTTTCACCGGGGGTGACGGTGCAGGGGCCGAAACGACCGGTTCGACCACGCGTGGCATTCCCGTTTCGTCCGGGGCGAGCGCCGGCAGGCCGTAGGTCTCTTCCGCTTCGAATTCCTCGACGGCCACTTCGTCCAACTCCGTGCCGTCGACGCGTTGGCGAAGCAAGAAATAAATCCGCGTGGCGGCGGTCCAAAAATAACTATATACGTAGGCCAAGGCCAGCAGGACGATGCAACCGTCCCAAAACGCGAGCAGCCGAGCGGTTCCACCCAACAGTCCACCCGCCGCCGCCGGATCGGCGAATGCGGCCGAAAGTTCGCTCATGCGGCTGAACCCCGCCCCCCAACTCACCGCCCAAACCGAAAGCACATGAGTCCAATCGGCCAGGAGCCAGGCAATCAGCGTCGCGAGCACGCCGAGAAACCCCGCCACGATGACGAAAAACAAATAGAACAGCGGCCGCTGAAAGGTGTACGAATACGATCGGCTCAGGCCGTCGAACGAATCCGTTCCTTCCGTGCTGATTGTCGGCCAGATCAGTGCCCAGCCGAAGAGCAGCCCCAACAATAGCACCGCGACCCCGAAACACACGACGAGTAAAATCGGCCAAAGCAGGGCGACCACGAACGCCGTCGGATCCCATCGCAACAGCAGGCCGCCGATCCAGCCGAGCACCAGCAACCCAAGCACCGCCGAAAACGGCACCAACGGCGCGAAGAAATAGGCCGGCCATTTCCGAACGCCGAATTTCAGACCCCCGACCAAGCCCAAGCGATCGTCGCGGGCCATCGCCAGCGCGGCAATGCGCGTGATCGCCCCGCCGATCAGACTCCAAATCGCGAGTTCCCAAAGCCCGCACAACAGCGAATAGACGATCGGCGTCGCGCCGGCCGTGGGGCCGAACGATGCACGGAGGCCGTTGTTCCCTTGCCCGTCCCAGAATATTCGAGTGAAGGGCCGGCTAAGCCATTTGGCCGAGCGGATCAGCGGATTGTAGAGCGGCGCATGTAGCGGATTGAATCGCTCGAGCGACAGCGAAGCGGCGCCGTAATCCTGCTCGGGCGACTCCCACGGCCATGCATAGTCTTCCACCCGCCAGCCCGTTTCGTCCAGTTGCTGCGAACTGGAAAACGCCCAGCCGATGCCGCGCCAGCCGACGGCCGTCAACGCCAAGCCCAAGGCGGCCAGCAGCACCAAACGCGGCGCCGCGGCAAGCCGAACCGCGCGAACCAAGCTCAACCACGGAAAAACATCATGCCAGGCAATTTGCCTTACGGTGCCGCCGCGGTCTTCGGGCATACGCTCATCCACCAGGAGTTGCGACCAGGTAAAAGCCGGTGGCAATTATACGTACAGGCGATTGTCGGCGAAAGCAGCGAGGCGCGGGAAACCGGCGACGCGCGAAACCGCAAACGCGGGGCGCCGCGGGGCCGCAAATCGAAGACGAAGCGATTATTCGTCCGGCTGCTCGGAAGACGCCGCGGCGTCGGGCGATTCGTCTTCCTCGCCCTCCGAAGGGGCATTGGGCACGGCGTACTGCTCCCCAAGCCAGCGATGCAAATCGACCTGCCGGCAGCGCGGGCTGCAAAATGGCATCACGGCCGTCTTCTGCATTTCAGCCGTAATCGTGCGACCGCAGATCGGGCACTTGGGAGGAGGCATGTGTGCGTTGGCGCTAGGCCGCCATTATTTCTTCTTGCCCGATCGTGACGAACTCTTGCCGGCGGACGACTTCGATTCCGATCTCGCGGAGGCGGCGCCATCCGCCCTCGCAGCCGACTTTTCGCCGCTCGATTTGTCGCCACTACTCTTGTCGCCGCTGCTCTTGTCGCCGCTGCTCTTGTCGCCAGAACTTTCGCTTGGCGGCTTATCGGCAGCGGCCCGCTCCTTGTATTTATCGCTGCGGTAGTCGGTTTGATAAAAGCCGGAGCCCTTGAACATGATCGCGGCCCCCGCCCCGATCAATCGCCGCAGTTTCCGTTTGCTGCACTCGGGACATTTCCGCTTCACCGGATCGTTGATCGATTGGAACAGTTCGAACTTGTGTCCGCAGGCATCGCAAACGTAGTCGTAGGTAGGCATCGGAAAAAACAGGGGTCAGAGGATGTGGAAACGGGTCTCCAATAGTGTCACGGACTCTCAGTGCTGCAATTTCTTGTAGCGGAAGCGGTGCGGCTGATCGGCCTCCATGCCCAACCGTTGGCGGCGCTGCTCTTCGTAGACTTGAAAATTCCCTTCGCAGACATGCACGTAGCCATCTCCCTCAAACGCGATCACGTGCGTGGCCACGCGGTCCAAAAACCAGCGATCGTGGCTGATCACCACCGCGCAGCCGGCGAAATTGAGAATCGCTTCCTCCAATGCCCGCAACGTATCGACGTCCAAATCGTTCGTCGGTTCGTCCAATAGCAAGAGATTGCAACCGCGGCGGAGCAGTTTGGCCAGCTGCACGCGGTTCCGTTCGCCGCCGGAGAGGACGCCGACCTTTTTCTGCTGATCTTGGCCCGTGAAATTGAACCGCGCGACATAGGCCCGCGAGTTCACCGTGCGGCCGCCCATGTCGAGCGTGTCGTGGCCGCCGGAGATTTCTTCGTATGCCGTTTTATCCGGGTCCAGGGCGTCGCGCGATTGATCGACGTAGCCCATTTCCACCGTGGGCCCGACACGCATTTCGCCGGCGTCGGGCTGTTCTTGCCCGATGATCAAGCGAAACAGCGTCGTCTTGCCGGCGCCATTCGGCCCGATCACGCCGACGATTCCGCCGGCTGGCAGACGGAAGCTGAAATCCTCGAACAGCACCTTGTCGCCATAGGCCTTGGAAACCTTGTCGGCTTCGACCACCAATTCGCCCAAGTGCTTGCCCGGCGGAATCTGAATTTCGAATTCATCCTCGCGGTCGGCGAATTTTTCGGCCGACATCTGTTCGTAGGCCCGGATTCTGGCCTTGTTCTTGGCCTGCCGCGCTTTGGGGGCCATCCGAATCCATTCGAGTTCGCGGGCCAGCGTTTTCTGGCGGGCCGATGCGGCTTTTTCTTCCTGCACCAGCCGGGCCCGTTTCTGCTCGAGCCACGAACTGTAGTTGCCTTCCCAGGGAATGCCTCGGCCGCGATCGAGTTCCAGGATCCAGCCGGCCGCGTTGTCGAGAAAATAGCGATCGTGGGTTACGGCGACCACCGTGCCCGCGTAGTCGGAAAGATGCCGTTCGAGCCACGCCACGGCCTCGGCGTCGAGATGGTTCGTGGGCTCGTCGAGAAGCAGCAAGTCGGGCCGTTCCAGCAGAATCTTGCACAGCGCGACGCGCCGCCGCTCGCCGCCCGAGAGCTTCGTGACATCGGCATCGCCAGGGGGCAGGTTCATCGCTTCCATGGCGATTTCGATCTGCCGGTCGAGCTCCCAAGCGCCCATCGCTTCGATCTGGTCTTGCACCCGGGCCTGCTCGGCAAGGAGCTTGTCCATTTCGTCGGGCTCGAGCGGTTCGCCGAGCCGCTCGTTGATTTTGTCGAAGCGCTGCAAGATGGCCCGAGTGCGGACGACCGCTGCTTCGACGTTTTCGAGCACATTCTTGTCGGGATTCAGCCGCGGTTCTTGGGGTAAATAACCGGCCGTAAAACCGCCGGCGAGCTTGGCTTCGCCTTCGAAATCCTTATCTTGTCCCGCCATGATCCGCAGCAGCGTGCTCTTGCCGGAGCCGTTGCGCCCCAGGACGCCGATCTTGGCTCCCGGATAAAACGCCAGCCAGATATTCTTGAGCACCTCGCGCTGACCATGTTTCTTGACAAGGTCTTCGATCTGATAGATGTATTGCTGACCCATGCGATAAAATTCTTATATGTCGAGATTTATAAATCAATTCAAAGAGCAGAATCTCAAATTCTACCGGCAGCCCATGCCGCGGGAAGGGCGCCAGCTTGCTGCGACCGCAGGAGAAGCCTTCGCCGCCCCCCGCGACCCGGCGTGATTCCTCTTCCTCGGCGCACCGCTCGCCATGCCCAGCCGATTGCGTGGCCGACCGGTCTTTAGTAGGTTGGACGCCACCTACCCACTGCATCCGATTTACCTAACCCGCCGAGGATTTCATGGCCAAATACGCATTTCCCGATGTGCTCGTCAGCACCGCCTGGGTCGACGAACACCGCCACGATCCGGGCGTGCGCCTCGTCGAGGCCGACGAAGACGTTCTACTCTATTCGCAGGGGCATATTGCCGGCGCCGTGCGGCTGGATTGGCATGTCGATTTGCAAAACCAAGTGGTCCGCGATTTTTTGGATAAATCGCATTTCGAGAAGCTGATGCAGGCCAAGGGCATCGCCCACGACACGTCGGTCGTGTTTTACGGCGATAAGAACAACTGGTGGGCCTGCTACGCCTTTTGGGTGTTTAAGCTCTTCGGCCATGAAAATTGCTTCATCATGGACGGCGGCCGAAAACGCTGGGAACTCGACGGCCGGCCGCTGGTGCGCGATCCCGAGCCAACTTATTCGGCAACCGAATACCACGCCAAAGAGCCAGATCTTTCGATCCGCGCGTTTCGCGACGAAGTGCTGAAGCATCAGCGGTCTGCCAAGCCGCTTGTGGATGTCCGCTCGCCGGGCGAATACACGGGCCAACTGCTCCATATGCCCGATTATCCGCAAGAGGGCGCCCTCCGCGGTGGCCATATTCCAGGAGCGGTCAATATTCCCTGGGCCAAGGCGGCCAATGAAGACGGCACGTTCCGCTCGGCCAAGGAACTCGAAAACCTCTATCTCAAAGAGCACGGCCTGAAACGCCGCAGCCGCGTCGTGGCCTACTGCCGGATCGGCGAGCGCTCGAGCCACACCTGGTTCGTGCTGCGCTATTTACTTGGGTTCCCGCAGGTGAAGAATTACGATGGCTCGTGGACCGAATGGGGCAACTCGGTCGGAGTGCCGATCGAACGCGGCGCCGGCCCGGAGGCAACCCTAGCAAACGCCGAGGCAGCAAACCCCGAGGCAGCAAACCCCGAGACCGCAAACCCCGAGACCGCAACGCACGAACCGGCAGCGCAACCTCACACCGAGCCGAAGCCGATGGCGGAAACCGCCGCCGTCTCGAATCCTGCCTGAACAACATTCAAGAAATGCGCTCGCGCCGCTTCATTCTCGCTAACGCTTCGGGCTAGTATCCGTACACCAGCCCGAAGCGTCGGCGAGGAGGGCGCACGACTCGGCTCCTTTTGTTTTCAGCCGCCGTCACACAGTAACCATCGTGCTGATAAATGTCTTCCACCGCAAACAAGTTGGAATCGATCATCGAGCAGTTTGCCGAACTGGAGCCGCGCGAACGGCTCGAGCACGGGGTCTGGCTCATTTTTCGGCATGTTTCGGTGCGATTTGCCGTTGTGCGACGTGCCGAAAAATGTGCCTGACCCCTTCGCACTACCAGCAGCCCCGCCGTCGATAGATGTCATCCACTGCGAACAAATTGGAATCGATCATCGAGCAGTTTGCCGAACTGGAGCCGCGCGAACGGCTCGAGTTGCTGTTGGAATTCGCCGAAGGCTTGCCGCCGCTGCCGGCCCGATTGCAGGCCGAGGCCGAACGGGCCGAGCATCGGGTTCACGAATGCCAAACGGCCGTGTTCCTGTGGGTCGAGGTGATCGACGGCCGCGTGCAGATTCAGGCCGAAGTAGCCCCCGAAGCCCCGACGGTGAAAGGCTTCGTCGGCATTCTGGCCGACGCGTTTAGCGGCGCCACGCCGGAGGAAGTGTTGACCGCCCCGGCCGATCTGTTGCAGCGGCTGGGCTTGGTCGAATCCCTCGGCATGGTCCGCATGCGCGGCCTGCAAGCCATCTTCACCCGCATCCGAAGGGAAGTCGTGATCGCGGCGGC
>DATAWG010000015.1 GCA_036267355.1 Pirellulales bacterium
GGTCTCCTGGCAACCCCAGGAGGAGCGGGAAAGGGGCCTACGAATTCACTTCTCGGCAAACACTACCTGGTCCGATCTATTGCGGAGATCAGGCCGCAAACGGTGGGGCCGGTACGCTGAATCGCTCCGCTTGCCGTCGACAGCAAGCAGTTCGACCGTTGTACAGCAAGACGGACTAGCAGCGCCATAGGACAAGAACCAACCGCCGGCGCCGCGTGGTGCGGAAGAGGCTACAGGCTACAGGTAAGCAGGGCACGTCCGCCGGAGGCGGACATGCTTCGTCCTGTAGTCTGTAGCCTTCTCCCGCGTCGTCCGTCTCAAGTGCCTCGAGCCGAGTCGTCTGTGCGTAGCATGCCACAAAGCGTGGCTCGAATTCCAACAGAAACAATTCGGTGAACGATGAATTTCGAATAAGGCGCCAACGTAGCAGGCACACTCCGTGTGCCGTCTGCGCTTCGCGGCGGGTTGGGCACAGAGCGGGGCAGACGGCACACGGAGTGTGCCTGCTACGTTGGGTGCGGCCTTGCGGCCGCGCGCTACGCGGCTTTGATTTCGATGGCAGTATTTCGCGGCAGCGCGCCGGCGCCGGTCGCGGTGCGGGCGATGATTGAATTTCGAATGAAGGCGCCAACGTAGTAGGCACACTCCGTGTGCCGTTTGCGCTTCGCGGCGGGTTGCGCACAGAGCGGGGCAGACGGCACACGGAGTGTGCCTGCTACGTTGGGTGCGGGGCGACATCTAACCCATCACCCTCATCGTCGCCCTTCTGAAACGTACCGGTAGTATTTGCGAGCCACAACCCGCTTGATCCGCGGGGCGGCACGAATGTTGCTCGCTTTATCCGGCAGCGTTTGGTGAGGGTTGGTTGGCGGCCTACCGTGGAACAAATGGATCAAGTTGAGTTGAGGAGAGACGCCGATGTTTGCCAGCAATCCGGACCAGCCATTTAACTCCCCGATGGCGAGAAAATTGATTGAATACGTGAGCCGAAAGGCGAATGCCCCGTGCAATGAGCCCGCCGCGCGGGAGCGGCATTCGAGCCAGCGCCGCGTACTGCGCGACAATGTAAGTCCGGTTTCACAAAGCCTTTCCATGCGCGTCACCCGGCGTAGTGTTCGCTCGCGCGGGCATGTCGTAACCGACAATGAACTGCAGGCCCAGGAATGGCTCGACGATCGCTTGGCGGCGTTTTATCCGAGGGGCATGGTTTATGGCCGCGACTGCGGCGTTTCTTCGGTGGGGACCACCGGGCTGGCTGATTGGATCGCTGCCACTGCGGCACAAATTTGGACAACTGGCCAACGATCGATTCATTTCGTGCCCGGATTGCTTGCAGTGGATCGGGCCCCTACGGGCAATGCTGCCGAGTTCTAAATTACCTGCGGCGCGAGCTTTTTTTGCCTGGTTTGCACTTGCCGCGCCGTCGCTGCTAAAATAAGCCGGAACCGGCTCTTCGGTGGAGGCTTTCTCGCGGCGAGTCGTCGCGCGGACTTCTCGGATCACGATACCATTCTTAAGGGTTGGAAAATGGCCCGCGCAGTTTTGGCGTTCATGTTGGTGTTTGGATCGGCCTCGGCCTTGTCGGCTCGGGAATGGACCGACGCGACGGGCAAGTATCATCAAGAGGCCGAACTGGTCGACTTCGATGGCCAGCTCGTGGTGCTCAAAAAGGCACAAGGTCGGCTCGTGGCGATTCCGCTCGATTCGCTTTCGACCGCCGATCAAGACTATTTGAAATCGCAACAGGCGAAAGCGGATATCGCTGCCGCGGCCAGCAAGGACCGGACCTGGACACTGATCGACGGCAAGAAGCTCGTCGGCCAGGTGCTGAAGTTCGGAGAGAAGGACATCACCTTTTCGCGAAAATTCGCCGTGCTGTATGTCAACGGCAAGCCGTTCAAGGATCTTTCTGAATGGCGGCAATACATGGCTCTCAAGCTCGTGAGCCATGCAGAAAACAAAGAGTTCAAAGACGACGATGCGGTGCAATCGCTGATTGCGGCGCGCAAGGGGGCGGATCTGGTTTATCCGGTGAAGGGCGTTCTGTTTCTGCTCCAAAGCGGCGAGGAAATTGGCGTGCCGATTTGGATGCTCTCGGACAGGAGCCGAGCGGTGCTAATGCCGGAGTGGGATGCCTGGCTGGCTGCCGAGAAGGAAGTCGAGACGAAAGACAAACTCCAGCAGGAACAATCGACGATGGCTCGCGCCGCCGCCAACGAATATCAGCGCAACCAGCAGGCCCAATTGCGGCTGCAGTATCTGCAGTTGGCGAGCCAATGGTTCGACCTTTGGCAGGTGACGTTGACGGCGCCGAATGGTACCGTTTCGTCGGTCGTCGTTCCGGCTCGCGATAGCCGTCAGGCTCAGATCGCGGCCCAGCAGCAATGCCCGAACTGCCAAATCGGGGCGACGAGCATTATCACGCGCGCGAGTTATTGATTTTTTATTGATCTTCTGCGGCAGCTTGCCGGAACCAACACTGGTGGCGAGCGCCGGATGATCTGGCGGCGCGCTGTTGCGGGGCAGACGGCACACGGAGTGTGCCTGCTACGTTGCGGACGGCACACGGAGTGTGCCTGCTACGTTGCAGACGGCACACGGAGTGTGCCTGCTACGTTGCAGACGGCACACGGAGTGTGCCTGCTACGTGATTGATCGGCGCTGCTCCGCGGTTCATAATGGCGGCACACACGCCGCGAGGGGCATCGCCCTTTCCCCACCCACCGTCGAAGGAGCCCACTGCAATGTCCGAACGTCAGAGCCGTCGTCAATTTCTTGGTCGTTCGGCGATAGCCGGTGCGGTGGTGGTGGGCGCGCCGCTGGCCCTGCCGATGATTGGCGGGGGAGTTTGGTCGAGTAGTGCGCTTGCCGAATCGAGTTCGCCGAATGAGAAGCTGAACATCGGCGTGATCGGCACCGCAAACCAGGCCCGATTCAGCATCGGCAACATCCGCGGCGAGAATATCGTCGCGGCTTGCGATATCGACGATAAATATCTTGCCAAGATGATCGCCGATTTTCCGAAGGCGAAAAAGTATAACGATTTTCGCAAGTTGCTCGAGCAGAGCGGCATCGACGCGATCGTCGTGGCGACGCCCGATCATATCCATGCTCCGGCAACGGCCGCCGCGTTGCATCTCGGCAAGCATGTGTATTGCGAAAAGCCGCTGACGCACACGGTTGCCGAAGCCCGGGCGATCGCCGAATTGGCGGCTCGGCAAAAGGTTGCCACGCAAATGGGGACGCAAATCCACGCCGGCGAAAACTATCGCCGCGTCGTCGAGATCATCCGATCCGGCGCGATCGGCTCGGTGCGCGAAGTCCACACCTGGGCCGGCCGGGCCTGGGGCGGCGGCTCTCGGCCGAAAAACAATCCTCCGGCGCCGCCAAGCATCCATTGGGACCTGTGGCTCGGGCCGGCGCCCGTTCGGCCGTACAATCCGGTTTATATTCCAGCTCGATGGCGCGGCTGGTGGGATTTCGGCGGCGGCAATATCGGCGACATGGCTTGCCACCATATGGACCTGCCTTTCTGGGCGCTCGGCCTGAAGCATCCGACCACGATCGAAGCGGAAGGGCCGCCGGTGAATCCGGAAACGTGTTCGCTGGGGTTGACCGTGCGCTATGAATATGCGGCTAGCGGCGATCGGCCGGCGGTGAAGCTCACATGGTACGATGGCACGAAAATTCCGCCCTCGATCGAAGGCCATCCGACCGGCGGCGGCGGCAACCTGTTCGTCGGTGAAAAGGGAATGCTTTGGGCCGACTACGATGTTTACCACCTGTATCCCGAAAAGGATTTCGCCGGATACAAGCCGCCGAAGCCATCGATCCCGCGCTCGATCGGCCACCATGCCGAATGGCTGCGGGCCTGCAAGACGGGCAGCCCGACGACGTGCAACTTCGGCTATTCGGGCCCATTGACCGAAGCCGTGCTGTTGGGCAACGTGGCGTATCGCGCCGGCAAGCGGTTGGAGTGGGACGCCGAAAGGCTGCAAGCCAAGAACTGCCCCGAAGCCGAGCGCTTCCTACGCACCGAATATCGCAAGGGCTGGCAGCAGGTTTGAAGAAGTTTTTGGGCGGCGACGGTTGACCAGCTTTCCAACCTAGTCCGGATTATTCATGGCGCCGGGAATTCGCTACACGCTGCGAAATGGTAGCCCCAAGCGTTAGCAAAGGTTAGCCTCGGTGGCCCCCTCGCTTACGCTTCGGGCTAGTGTGGCGCCATGAATAATCCAGCCCACTGTCTGTGAGTGGGCATGTGAACGACTATTCGACAACATGTCCGCGCAAAGCCGTGGGCATGGCAGCCTAGCTTGTCTAGCGGTGCATGTTGCACGTGGGATTCTCACCGGGGCAGCGGGCCTGGACGAGCCGGCAGCGGCGCCCGGCGAAATTTCACCGCAGCTTCATCCACAGGAACGTGTATTCCAGCGCGGTCATTTTCGCCCGCTGCTCGTTGTTGGCCGAGCCGGCGTGGCCTCCTTCGGTGTTTTCGTAGTACATCACGTCGTAGCCCATGTCTTTCATCTTGGCGAACATTTTGCGGGCATGGGCCGGGTGAACGCGGTCGTCGCGCGTCGAAGTGGTGAAGAGGATCGGGGGATATTTCTGGCCCGGTCTGACGTTCTGATACGGAGAATATTTCGACAGATAGGCCCAGTCCTCGGGCTTGTCGGGGTCGCCGTATTCGGCCATCCAACTCGCGCCGGCGAGAAACTTGTTGTAGCGGCGCATGTCGGTCAGCGGCACCTGGCAAACGACGGCGCCAAACAACTCGGGCCGCTGAATCGCCACCGTGGCGACGAGCAGGCCGCCGTTGCTGCCGCCCATGATGCCGAGATGGGGCACCGTGGTGATGCCGCGTTTGACGATATCGGCGGCGACGGCTTCGAAATCGTCGAAGGCCCGTTGGCGGTGCTCCTTGACGGCTGCCTGATGCCAGGCCGGGCCGAATTCGCCGCCGCCGCGGATATTTGCCAACACGTACACGCCGCCGCGCTCGAGCCATGCCTTGCCGGCGATTGCGGCGTAGTGCGGCTCCATGGGAATTTCGAACCCGCCATAGCCGTAGAGCAACGTCGGCGAGTTGCCCGCTCGAATCGCTGCCGTTTTGCCGACGACAAAATAAGGGACACGCGTTCCGTCGGCGCTCGTGGCTTCGAGTTGCCGCACCTCCATGCCGTGGGCATTGAAAAACGACGGGAGCGACTTGATCGGTTCGCCGGGGTTGTCGCCCAGATGCGTGAGATAGAGCGACGAGGGAGTCAAGAAGTCTTGATAGTTGACCCACAGTTCGTTCGATTCATCGGGATCGACGCCCGAGGCGCTGGCGCTGCCGGCGCCCGGAAGTTTCATTTCGCGGGTTTGCCACGCGGCGTCGATCACGGCCGCGCCGGGCGGGGCGGCGATGGACGCAGTGGTGAACACCGAGCCGGGCGGAGCCGTTTCGATGATCCGGCTATGCACATTGTCGCTCAGATTCAGCACCAGGGCGCTATGCGTTTCCGACACCTCTTGCAACGACACGCGGCCGGTCGGCTCGAACAGAACTTCGAAGTTTCGCTCGCCGCGCAAGAAGGCGTCGAGCTTGGTGGCGAGCAGAGCGCCGGCTTTGTAGGTCCGGCCGCCAACGTGCCAATCGCTGCGCAATTGGACGGTAAGCCATTGGCGGAAAAAATTCGATTCGGCGTCGTTCGGAATGTCGATTTTGACGTCTTTGCCGCCTTCGAGCAAAAACGTTTCCGAATTGTAGAAGGCGATCGAGCGGTTGAATCCCTCGCGGAAAAAGCCCGGCGTGTGGTCGACCCACGCCGCGGCCGCCACATCGGTCTTCTGGCCTTCGAACACGGTGGCCGCGTCGGCCAGCGGCGTGCCGCGCTTCCAGCGCTTGACGATCCGCGGATAACCGCTGTCGGTCAGCGAGCCGGGGCCGAAATCGGTGCCCACATAGAGCGTGTTTTTATCGCGCCAAGTCGTTTCGCTCTTGGCCTCGGGAAGCGAGAACCCGCCGGCGACAAATTCCTTTTTCTTGAGGTCGAACTCGCGCACGACCTTGGCATCGCTGCCGCCGCGGGAGAGCGAGACCAACGAGCGCTCGTAGTCGGGCGGCAAGGAAGTCGATCCGCCCCACACCCAATTTTCATGCTCCGCCTTGGCCAAGGCGTCGAGATCGAGCACCGTTTCCCAGCCTGGATTGGACTTTCGATATTCGGCCGGCGTCGTGCGGCGCAACAGGCCGCGCGGGTTGGCGGCGTCTTGCCAGAAGTTGTAGTACCAGGGGCCCAGTTTTCGGACGTAGGGAATCCGCTCGTGCGAATTCAGAATCGCCAACGACTGCTGTTTGATCTCGGCATAGACGCTCTCGGATTGCAATCGCTTGAGGGTGATAGCATTTTCCGCCTCGACATAGGCGAGCGCGCGGGCGCCGGTGATTTCTTCGAGCCAGGAGTAGGGATCGGCGGGCGTGTCGGCGTTGATGGCCAATAGAACGACTCCGGCTAGGACGAGGCTGTGCATGGGATCATTCTTCCGGTGGCGATTCGGCCGCGCGAGAATCGTGGCCTGGAGGGTCGCAGCAATCGAGGATCGTTTGGGGGGAACCGTGAAGCCAACTGGCGAAGCCGATTATCGCCGGAATGGGCGATCGAGGTCTAGCGGCCGGAGCTGAATTGTTCGGCGATTGTTCGGGCGGGGCATCTTCATAAAATGGCTCGACAAATGGCCGCCAAAACGTCGATGCAATCCTTCGATACGGATGGTTTGCCGCCTGGACAGGGCTCGAGGTGTCTGCTAAATACCGCCGGCCCGTTCGGGCCGTCTCGCGAGGATCGAGCGATGGCTCAACCACTTGATGATAGCACCGCTGTCGCTGAAACCGTCAAACGGAATATGGGCTCGGTTGCGCAATTGGAGCGGGAGTTTCGCTCGCAGCAAGCAAACACGGTTGGCTGGCTCAGCGAGCGGATCACGAACCTGATTGCCAGTCCGATCTACATCCTCGCCCATGCGGCATGGTTTTTCAGTTGGGTTTCGATCAATACGATCGACCTATCGGGGATCATTCACTTCGACCCGTATCCGTTCAGCTTTCTGGGGCTGTGCCTCGCTTCCGAAGCGATGCTGTTGACGACCTTCGTCTTGATGAGCCAACGGCGGCAGGCGCATCAGGCCGACCAATGGGCACATGTCGCGTTGCAAGTCAGCCTCGTGGCCGAGCAGGAGACGACCAAAATGCTCGAAATGCTCCAAAGCATTTGCCAGCAGATCGGGCTGAAATCGGTGGCCAACGACAAAGAGCTTCGAGAAATGATCGAGACGCCCACGCTGGTGGCCATCGCCGCGGAAATGGAAAAAGCCCGCGAGGGCGAAGAATCGACGGCGCAACGTCCGAAAATCTATCTCGAAGAAGATTTGCAGGCGGCGTAGAGTGTTTCGCGAATGAATTCGTCTTCGAAGAAATCCGCTTAGCCGCCCGGCGGACGCGTGTGCGAAGTGCCCCTCCTCGCGCGCACCAGGTCTTGCGGCTTCAGCGATCCGGCATCCGCCATCGCCTTCAGTCCCAGCGGAAGAACCGGTCCGCGCTCCTGGCCGTTTCGGATGTAATGCCAACGTCCAGTCAGGTGTGCGGATCCTGCTAACAAACCTGGGCGGCGGTGGCGCACGCTCTGGCTGGACGAGCGCGTTTGACTCGCTGCCGGGTTCATGGACAATGCATATCGTAGACAGTCCGTTGCGCGCTCGTTTGACCCTTTTTATCCGACGGCGCGCGGTGAATCACAACGCCGACAGGCTGGTCACGACTGATTGGTTCGCGGTCCGTTGGTATAGCCGCGACCGGCGAGCTGCATCCGCGACGGAGTCCTATGCAACACATTCTCGAACCCGCCGCCGATTCGCTGATCGCTTGGTTGGCCGGGCATGGCCAACCGGCGTATCGGGCGAAGCAGATTCGCGGCGCGCTGTTCGAGCGGCGAGTGGGCGATTTCGCCGAAATGACCGAGTTGCCGAAAGAGCTTCGGGCCGAATTGGCGGCCGATTTTCGCATCTGGACCACGACCATCGCCCGGCATCATCAAGCGGCCGATGGCACCGAAAAGCTGCTGCTCGAATTGCACGACGGCCAGCGGATCGAATGCGTGCTTCTGCGCGACGGCCCGCGGCGGACAATTTGCATCAGCTCGCAAGTCGGCTGCGCGATGGGTTGCGTGTTTTGCGCGAGCGGGCTCGACGGCGTGGCCCGAAACCTCACGGCCGGCGAAGTCGTCGAGCAGATGTTGCAGCTCGCCCGATTGCTGCCGAAAGACGAACGGCTGAGCCACATCGTCGTGATGGGCATGGGCGAACCGCTGGCGAATTTGAATCCGCTGCTGGCCGCGCTCGGCCAAGCGACCGATCCGGGCGGCTTGGGCATCAGCCATCGCCGGATCACGATTTCCACCGTCGGCTTGCCGCCGGCAATCCATCGGCTGGCGGAGCTCGATGCGCGGTTTCAATTGGCCGTCTCGCTGCATGCCCCCGACGACGAATTGCGAAACCGGCTGGTGCCGGTGAATAAGAACATCGGACTGGCGGCGATCCTCGAGGCCGCGGATCGATACTTCGAAGTGTCGGGCCGGCGGCTGACGTTCGAATACGTGTTGCTTGGCGGCGTGAACGACGACGCGCGGCATGCGCGCAAATTGGCCGAGTTGCTCCGCGGCCGGCTGGCCCTGTTGAACGTGATTCCCTACAACGCCGTGGCCGGATTGCCGTATCGTTCGCCGAGCCGGGCGGCGCAGGAACGATTCTTGGAAATTCTTCGCGAGGCTGGATTGAACGTGCAGGTTCGCCAGCGAAAGGGCGACGCGATCGACGCCGCCTGCGGCCAATTGCGGCGGATCAGCGGCCCGGCCGATCTGCCGCAACTGGCCTAGGGATCGCGATTGTAGCAGGCACACTCCGTGTGCCGTCAGCGCTCCGCGGCGCGTTGCACACAATTGAGGCGCAACACGTATCGGACGGCAGACGGCACACGGAGTGTGCCTGCTACGTTAGGTGCCGTTCGGCCGCGAGCCGGCTCAATACGCTTTCGCGAACACGGCGCGGCGCGGGCTCGGTTGGCCGGTGAAGATGCAGCGGCCGGCAGCGGCGCTGGCGACGGATTCGTCGCTCAAGTGTTCGTCGGATTGCGGCAGGCAGCGGACTGTTACTTTCAATTTCGCCAACAGCTCGGCCACCTCGGGCGTTTCCGCATAGTGGCTCAAGGCGAAGCCGCCGTGAATCTCCGGCTTGTCTTCGTTCTCAGGCGTGAAAAAGCGGAGAAACTCCTCGCGATCGTCGATCGTGCGGGTGTTCTGCTTGCGGAACGCCAGAGCTCGGGCGAAAAGATTGTGCTGAATTTCGCCGAGGCGGTCGGCGATCGTGGCCACCAATTCTGCGCGGGGCGTGGGCTGTTTTTGCGAAGTGTCGCGGCGGCCGACGAATACTGAATCGCCCGCCACGTCGCGCGGGCCGATCTCGAGCCGCAGCGGCACGCCGCGCTTGATGTGCTGCCAGACTTTGTCGCCGCCGCGAAGATCGCGCGAATCGATCGTCACCCGCACCGGCTGGCCATCGTAGCTCGTCGCCGCCAGCTCGCGCTCGACGCGCTTGCAATATTCGATCACGGCGGCCCGCTCTTCGTCGTTGCGGAAGATCGGCAGGATCACGATCTGTTGCGGGGCCAATCGGGGCGGGAGAACAATGCCGTCGTCGTCGCCGTGCATCATCACCAATGCTCCGACGAGCCGGGTGGAAACGCCCCAGGACGTGGTCCAAGCGAACGTTTCCTTGCCTTCCTGATTGAGGAATTTGATTTCTTGGGCTCGGGAAAAATTCTGCCCCAGAAAGTGCGAGGTGCCGGCTTGCAAGGCTTTGCGGTCTTGCATCATGGCTTCGATGCTGTAGGTGTTCACGGCGCCGGGAAAGCGTTCGCCGGCCGTTTTTTCCCCTTTAATCACCGGCATCGCCATGTAGTCTTGGGCGAACGTGGTATACACGTCGAGCATGCGGAGCGTTTCTTCGACGGCTTCTTGCTCGCTGGCATGGGCCGTATGCCCTTCTTGCCAAAGGAATTCCGCGGTGCGCAGGAATAGCCGCGTGCGCATTTCCCAGCGGACGACGTTGGCCCATTGGTTGATCAGAATCGGCAGATCGCGATACGATTGCACCCACTTGGCATACGTCGCGCCGATGATCGTTTCGCTTGTCGGCCGCACGACCAGCGGCTCTTCCAGCTTGCCGGTCGGAATCAAATGGCCATCGGGCCCCGCCTCCAGCCGATGATGCGTCACCACGGCGCATTCCTTGGCGAACCCCTCGACATGAGCCGCTTCTTTCTCCAAATAGCTCAGCGGAATAAAGAGCGGGAAATAGGCATTCTGATGGCCCGTGTCTTTGAACATCCGATCCAACACGCGCTGCATGTTTTCCCAAATGGCATAGCCCCACGGCTTGATGACCATGCAGCCGCGGACCGCAGAATTCTCGGCCAGATCGGCGCCCCGCACGGCCTGCTGATACCATTCGGGGTAGTCTTCCTCGCGGGAGGGCGAGATCGCATTTTTTACGGCTTTTGCCATCGGAGTTTTTTCAGGCTACGAAGAAGGAGAACCACGAAACACGCGAATGACGCGAATGAAGGATAACGGCGAGCGGGAGCCGAATTGAAGCCGCGGCTAATTCTGCCGAAGCATAGGGCCGTCTGCAAGAGCAGCGACGCCGGCCGGTCCGGTAGAAACAACTGTTTTCACTCGATCCGCCGGTTTTCACGGCAAGCAAGCCTTGGCAACGGCGGCTGCCGGCCCTATTTTGGCATTGAGCGAAACCGCGGGCAGGTGGCGAGATGAACGCGCAATCACGAAACACGGCGAGCGTTGCCTCGGACACGCCGGCGCCGCTCGGCCTCGACGCGGCGCTGGCTCAAAAAGTGGTAGACTACGTCGCCGATCGGCTGGCCGGCGCCGATTTCGCAACGGCCGAGCGATTGCTCGACGAATTCGTCGATCGCCTGCGCCATCTCGCCGACATCGCCGCCGTCGAGCGATCGATCGCCGCGGCCGATGCTATTGCCCTGCAAGGGCTCGGCGGCATTGATGCAGCCCGAAATCTGCTCGCGCTGATTAAGAACATCGGCCAGAGTTGACGCCTCGCCGTCAATCTCCGAAATGCACTGCGAGCCAAACGGTCGGTTCGTCGGGCGTGGTCCATTCCACGCGATGGCGGCGATGGGCGGGGATGGTCAGAAAATCGCCCGGCTTCACCTCGACCGTATGCTCTTCCCGGTCGAACTGCAATCGCGCTGCCCCGCGCAACACGACGAACCATTCATCTCGATCTTGATCATACCAAAACCCCGGCGGCGAGGCCTGACCATGCGACACGATCCGCTCGATGCGAACGTGCGAATCCTGAACCAAGGGCGTGATTAGCTCATCATCCGCTCGCGCAGGCAGATTATCAAACAGATTGGAGAATGGCATCGCGGCGTTCCAAATCCTCGGTAAACAAGACATGCGTCGCCCGGTCGGGGCAAGGCTTTATCTTTCAGGAGAATAGCCCGAATCGCAAGCAAAGCCCAGCCGCCTCGTCTGTCAAGAATCCCTCGCTGGCGCTTCGGGCTAGTATGCCGAACGGCGCATCCGTCCGCCGCCCGACACGCGTTGGCCAAAAAAAACACGAACGGCCGGTCAGTTCCCGTGAGAACTGCCGGCCGTCGTATTGCTCGCTGAGCTATCGACTTTATCGCCGCAGCGGTTTTATTCGGCCGCAGCCGAGATCGTGTCGCGGCTGTCGACCGACAGGTTGTTGGCCTTGTCGGTTTCCACGAGCTCTTTTTGGCTGTCGATGATCGTGTTGACGTAAGCGTAGGGAGCCGTCTGCCCGTCGGTGCTGGCCATCGTCATTGCTTCGATCGGCAAGCGGATGTCGACCGAGGCGGTTTGGTCGGCCGCGATGCCGTCGACTCGCACGTTGGCATACGGAAGGCCTTGCGAGAGCTTGCCATCGGTCGAGGCGAGAATAGCCACGTCGAACGGCTGAGCAATATCGACATCGCTGTTGTTGTGGAACCAGACTCGGTAGGCCGGAGCCAAGTTCTTTGCGGAATCGCCTGCGTCGAGCTGCTCGATCTTCGTGAACTGCACGTCGATTCCGCCTTCGACCGCATCGGCGTCGACCACATCGTAGCTGCCGCCGAACCAGAAGCCGACCGGATAGTGCATGTGATACGGCCAACGATGACGCGGCGGGAAAGGATAGCGAGGATAGCCGGGCGGATAATTGCCGCCGACGGTGCCGGGCGGATTCAGGATGACCAGGCTCGGATGGCGGGTGCCTTTGTAGTCGGTCGGACCGGCGTGGCTGATGTGTGCGTAAGTATGGGCGCCGAGATGGCCGGTGCCGGCGTGTCCGACGCTACGGCTCGAACTATGGCCGCTGCTACTATGGCTGCTGTGGCCGCCGCTGCTGTGTCCGCCACCGCCATGCGCCATCACCAGCGAAGCACTCGTTGAAACCAAACCGACCACCACGACTATCAACAGGTTATTCAAGAAGCGTTTCATGATTCGTCCCCCAACTAAGATTTGGCGTCGGGCTTGCGACATGCAGGCCCTGATGAACTGAAGATGGCCAAACCTGGCCGCAGCCCGACAGCATTTCTCAAAGTTCTGTCGAACCTGAGCCGGGAGCATGGCAAGCCGGCAAACGTAGCAGGCACACTCCGTATGCCGTCTGCCTCCTGTGACGCATCGAGCAAGAGCAGCGCAGACGGCACACGGAGTGTGCCTGCTACTTTACCGCGGCACACGGAGTGTGTGGGCCGCAAGGCGTTAGCGCTCGATCCATCCGCCGCCGAGGACGCGGTCGCCGTCGTAGCAAACAACCGCTTGGCCCGGCGCGATGCCGCCCAGCGGTTCGTCGAGCGCGATTGACAGCCGGCCCTCCGGCAGCGGTTCGATCACCGCAGGCGCCGGCCGGCTCGTATAGCGAATCTGCACCAAGCATCGCAGCGAGTCGGCCGGCGGATCGACGAGCCAGTTCGACTGCCGGGCCGTGAACGAGTTGCGGGCCAAATCCTCGCGCGAACCGATTACCACCCTCCGTGTATCAGGTTCAAGCCGCACGACGTACCTCGCTTCGCCGAGCGCGACGCGCAGCCCCTTGCGCTGTCCGATCGTGAAGCCTTCGAGGCCATTATGCTGGCCGACGACGGCGCCATCGGTCGTCACGATTTGTCCGCTGCGATCCTCGGTTTCGTCGGTCGCTCGGCGGCGAACGAATTCCGCATGCTCGCCGGCCGCGACGAAGCAAATTTCCTGGCTGTCTTTCTTATCCGCCACGCGCAAACCCAGTTCGTGAGCCATGCCGCGAATTTCGTCTTTCCGGAAATCCCCGACCGGCAACATCATCCGCGGCAGCAGATGCCGCGCCACGCCGAAAAGCACATACGATTGGTCTTTGCCGGCATCCAATCCGCGGCGCAGCGCGAGTCGATCGCCATCGCCAGTGAGCCGGGCATAATGGCCCGTCGCCACGAACTCCGCGCCGACGCTATCGGCATAGTCGAACAATTTGCCGAATTTCAGCCAGTTGTTGCACATCACGCACGGATTCGGCGTCCGGGCGGCTCGATACTCGGCCACGAAATAATCGATGATCCGGCCGAAGGCATCGGAAAAATCCAAGGCGTAAAACGGAATCTCGAACCGATCGGCGACTCGCCGGGCATCGGCCGCATCGGAAGCACTGCAACAGCCCTGCTTGTGCGACGCCCGCGGCGGCAGAATTGCCAGCGGGGGCGGAGAAGCGGCGGCGTCGGCGCTTGCACAGCTTTCCACCGCTTCGCCATGGCGCATGAACAGGCCGACGACATCGTGTCCGGCGCGGCGCAGCAGATGCGCCGCCACGCTGCTATCGACCCCGCCCGACATTGCCAACACGACTCGCGCCACGCGCGGTTCCTCTCGAAAAAACCAGCCGGCCATGCACCATCGAAGTTTAACCCTGCACGCAAGCCGCAACAAGCAACGATGACGGCCGGCGTGCGCCCCGGCGGCACTGCTGGCACCTGTTCTCGGGCGGTTCGGCTTGACGAACTGCGGCAGCATCTTCTACAGTTCGGCCTCGTGTTTTTCGGCCTCACTCCTTTTTCCTACCGGAGCGAATCATGATTCGCAAGGCCCTGCCAGTCGCGATCCGGCAGCTTGTTCTACCGTTCCTTTTCACGTCGGCCATGCTCGTCGCCTCGGCAAGTCGGGCGGGCGCCGATGAGCCGGCTTCCATTCCAACGGATGCGAATCGAATCGTCGGTAAATGGACCTGCCAAACGGAAGGGGACGGGGTTCTGACGGTCAGCCTGACGACCGACGGATTCCTGGGATTCAAATTCACCGGCGGCGAAAAGGACCACGGCTACGGCGCTTACAAACTGCGCGCCCCCGACACGCTTCTCTACACAGCGCACGACGAAACTGGCGCCCAGCATTGGACCTACGGCTTCGATTCCGCCGGCCACTTGAAGCTGACAATGGAGCAAGACGACCCGAAAGACGCCGAACTCTACACGCTCAGCCGCGTCTCGCCGTAAGCCGCGTTCGTCCAGATTCCAGCCGCATCGCGCCTCGACCCGCCGGAACTCGGCCCGGGCCGGGCCATTCGACGATTTCCGCCCCAATCTACCGGAAAAACGGGCCGAACCGCGCCTGCTGCGCTTCCGCCCGACTGGCTCTACCGTCGATTTGACAGCCGTTTTCAGCCGTCTTAGAATAGAGATTCTACGAGCCGCCAGCGGCAGCTTGCCGGGAAGAATCAACGAAAAACCTCCCAAGAATCGACAATCCTTCGACGGCTGGAGATCAGGTGATGAAAAAGGCTGAGATGAAGGTCTACAAAGAGCGGCTGGTGAATCTGCGGGCTCGGCTTCGCGGCGATGTCAACCAGATGGCCGATTCGGCGTTGAAAAAGACCCGCAGCGAGTTGAACGGCGACCTGTCGAGCATGCCCATCCATATGGCCGACATCGGCAGCGACAATTTCGAACAAGAATTCACGCTTAGCCTGATGGAGAACGAAGAGGGAACGCTCGATGCCATCGAAACCGCGCTCGAGCGGATCTCGGCTGGCACGTTTGGCGACTGCGAAGAATGCGGCGCGAAGATTCCCAAGGCCCGGCTCAACGCGATTCCGTATGCCGCGCTGTGCGTGAAGTGTGCTCAGCAGGTGGAACGGAAGTATTGAGCGATTTCCGAAAATCGACTAGGGTGTGAAAGCTCAGGAAACGCGTGTTCCTGGGCTTTACCCGTTTTTGGGCCGCCCCGCCGTGCGCATTTTTTTCAGCCCCAATCAACGCAAGCGCGATGGGCTCTGGCCTCATCCCACCCCCGCTGCGAATAATTCAGCGTGATTAAGCCAAACGCACTTCACGACAGCTCCGCCGCCGCGGTTCCGGCCAGCCGATATGCGGCCTTTTTCTCGATCGTCGTCGTCGGCTGCCTCACCGATCTGGCCACCAAGAGCTGGATCTTCGGACGGCTCGGCATGCCGGGCACGCGTCCGCAATGGGTTATCTGGCGCGGGGTGTTTAGCCTGACCACGAGCTTGAACGAAGGCGCGCTGTTCGGCTTGGGCCAGGGTTGGACACTCGGCTTCGCCGCCCTGTCGATCGTCGCCGCGGTGGCTATCGTCATCTGGCTGTTCGGAGCCCGCGCGGCGAACAATTGGGCCCTGACGATTGCCTTGGCCCTGATCATGGCGGGCATCTTCGGCAACCTCTATGATCGCCTCGGATTGCCCGGCCTGACTTGGAATTTCGAAATGAAGCCCGACAGTATCGGGCAGCCGGTCTATGCGGTGCGCGATTGGCTGCTTTTCACGGTGCCGATCGTTCATCGAGAATGGCCGGTGTTTAATATCGCCGACAGCATGTTAGTTGCCGGCGCCGGGCTGCTGTTCTTGCATCTATGGCTCACGAAGGGCGCCCTTGAGGCGGATGCAAAGCCCGCGGCTGAATCGCGGCCAGAACCCGTGGCGATCGAGCCGACCGGCGCCGGCTAGGCCGGCGCTGAAGAACACGTTTCGGAGTTTGGTTTCGCCTCCCTCGCGAACGCAGTCGTTGCACGCCCGACAACTGGTGGCCAAAATTCCCCGGACGCGCCGCTGGCAAGTAACCGAACGCGATCGCCATGTGCTCGGGCAGGCCAGCGAACTTTACCGCAAAGCGCGGCCCGAACTGGTGGCCGCTTGATCTCCAAACTTCCCCGCATAATCTTCGTATCCTCTCGCTGAATCAGCATCGGCGGCGTATGCTGGATGGCTCGTTTCGTGCCCCCTGTTCGCCGAGCGTTTCATGCCATCGCGTCGCAACATCCTGTTGGTCCAGCTTCCGATTCCGCCGGTCGGGCCCGAGCCGATTCGCGGGAATGTGCCGCTCGCGGCCGGCTATCTGAAGATGTTTGCCGAAGCGCGCGGGCTTGCCGCCAATTATCGGATCGACATCCTGCCGGCCCCAGCCGCCAATACGCTCAGCGACCGTGGGCTGGTGCAGGCAATTCTTGCGGCCGAGCCGTGGATGGTCGGCTTCACGTGCTACCTGTGGAACATCCAGCGAACGCTGTGGATCGCCGAGCGGCTCAAAGAAGCCCGACCCGGTTTGCAGATCGTGGTCGGTGGCCCGGAAATCACGGCCGACAACGATTGGGTACTGCGGCACGAGGCGCTCGACTTCGCGGTGATCGGCGAAGGGGAGCAGACGTTTTGCGATCTATTGCGAGCCACGCGGCCGTCGAGCGGCGGCGGACTTGCGGCGCCGATGCCTGGCCTTTTCGTTCGGCAAAACCAGATCGCGGGCGATCTGTTGTTGCCGCCGCCCCGCCGTCCGCTGGCGAATTTGGACCAGATTTCGTCTCCCTATCTCGCCGGCATTCTCGATGCGGCCGACGAACAGATGCTGCTGTTGGAAACGATCCGCGGTTGCATCTTCAAGTGCAAGTTTTGCTATTATCCAAAGAGCTACGACGGGCTCTATTTTCTTTCGGAAGAAAAGATCGTCGCCAATCTGGAGCATGCCCAGCGGCGCGGGGCGCGCGAAGTGGTGCTCTTGGATCCGACGCTCAATCAACGCCGCGATTTTCCCGCCTTCTTGCGGCTCCTGACGCGATGCAATCCCGATCGGCAGTTCACCTATTTCGGCGAGTTGCGGGCCGAGGGAATCACCGCCGAGGTGGCCCGGCTGCTGCACGAGGCGAATTTCACCGAAGTTGAAATCGGCCTGCAATCGATCGACCCATTGGCAATGGAATTGATGGACCGCAAAAACAATCTCCGGGCTTTCGAGCGCGGAGCCCGGGCGATGCTCGATTTGGGCATCAAGGTAAAAGTCGACCTGATCATCGGCCTGCCTGGCGATACGATCGTTTCCGTCCGCCGCGGGCTCGACTATATCCACTCGACCGGCCTGTATTCCGACGTGCAAGTGTTCAACCTGGCCGTACTGCCCGGCACATCGTTCCGGCAGGAAGCGAACATGTTGGGCTTGGAATATCAAGACCGGCCACCGTATTACGTGCTGAAAACGCCGACGCTCGACTTGCCGCAAATGTTCGAATTGATGGAGGAGGCGCAGGAACTTTTCGAAACGGAATTCGACCCGCTCCCCGAGCCGTCGCTCGAAGATGATTGCACACAAGCCCGAAGCGTAAGCGAGGATGAACCGACACAAGCCCGAAGCGTAAGCGAGGATGAACCGCCACAAACCCGAAGCGTAAGCGAGGATGAACCGACACAAACCCGAAGCGTAAGCGAGGATGAACCGACACAAACCCGAAGCGTAAGCGAGGATGAACCGACACAAACCCGAAGCGTAAGCGAGGACGAACCGCCACAAACCCGAAGCGTAAGCGAGGATGAACCGACACAAGCCCGAAGCGTAAGCGAGGAGGCGCCGCCGCAAGATCCGCAATTGCGCCAAGCATGTCCCAAGCCGCCATCCGCGGCCCCCTCGCTTACGCTTCGGGCTAGTGTGCCGGCTACGGTGAACCGCTCGACAATCGATTTGGACCGATTTCTCGGCGGCGACGCGAGCGCCGCGCTGCCGCCCGCGGCCGAACGCTCGCAAGCGTTTGACTTGCGTCTGCGATCGGACAATTTCGATCGCGATCGCGCGGCGACCGAGGCAATCGTCGCCCAATTGCTGGAGGAGAACCCCTTTACGACGTTGCAACTGATTCTCGAACCAACCGCCGAACCGACGTCCTACCCGCGCCGTCTCAGCCCCGCGACGATCGAATCGCTGCTATCGATTTGCTTCCGCAAACCGACTTATTTAGACCGTTTCTACAGCGTTCTGCCCGGGCGGCCGAAGGGGGCTAAACGCTTGATCGTGGCACTGCCGGCCCGCCAACGTTCCGCGATCGATCTGCGTTGGACCTGCCAAATCGGCGATCTCGCAACCATTGCCTGGCGAGGCGAAACGCCGGCCGAGCATCCATTGCACGACGTCGAGTGCATCGCGCCCGCGGGCGCCACGGGAACGACATAAGCCGGCCGCCGATTTCGGGAATTGATTTCGTCGGCGATTCGGCGATGTTATGCTGAATGTGGTCGCCGAGCGTATCTCTCAAGTTTGGTTGCGCGCATGGTTCTTCCGCTTCCGCTGACGGCGTTCGAAGAATACATGCTGGCCGACGATCGGCCGCAATGGCCGATGACGTTTTTTCTGCGGCTCGATCTACGCGGACCGTACGATCCGTCGAAGCTTTGCAGTGCGATCGATTCCGCGCTCGCGCGGCATCCGCTGTTGGCAAGCCGGCTGGCCGACGATGGCCGAAGCGGACATCAGTGGGTCGCGACCTCGGAAAGATCGCCGCAGGTAAGCTATTGCGACGGCGAGGGCGCGATTGATTTTCCGGCGGGGCGACGGATCGATCTGCGGCGCGAATCCGGCGTGCGGTGCTGGGTGCGGACGGTAGGGGCGGATCGGTGGACGCTGTGGCTGCAATTCCATCATGCATGTTGCGATGGGCTCGGGGCCCTGCAGTTCGTCGGCGATCTGTTGGCGGCCTATCGGAGCTGCGGTCCAGGGGCGCCGGCCGTCGACCTGCGCCCGCTTCTCGATCCCGAACGTTTGCGGCGGCGCGGCTCATTCGGGCTGACGCTGCTTCGCCAATTATTGCGAACGCCCCAAGAGTTTCTCGGACTGCTCGGAGCGCTCGAGTTTTTTTCGCATCGCCCACCGAGTCTCACTCCCGAGACGGCGGCGCCAAGCGACAATTCTTCTGCCGATGAATTTCCACGATGGATCCATCATCGTTTCACCCCGCAGCAATCCGCGCGATTGCGGCAATCCGCCCAAGCGCAGCACGTTTCGCTGAACGATCTTCTGCTCGCCGAGTTATTCCTGGCAACCGACGCATGGCTCTCCTCGCGGCGGCCCGACACCCAGCGCAAATTTTTGCGAATCATGGTGCCGATGAATTTGCGGTTGGCGGGCGATCGGCAAACGCCGGCCGCGAATCTCGTGAGCATGGTCAACTTGGATCGCCGCCCGGCACGCTACGCAAGCCGCCGCCGCTTGCTGAAGAGCCTGTCGCTGGAAATGAGCATTATCAAGCGATGCCGCTTGGGGATCACGATGCACCATGTGGTGCGGCTCGCGCGGCGGTTCAAAAAACTGGCGTGGCTTCTGCCCGCCGATCGTTGTGTCTGCACGTGTGTGCTAAGCAATCTGGGAAATGCGAGCGAAATACTCGGGCCGAGGACGGAAAGTGATTCTTCCCCGGCGGACGGGCTCGAACTCGTCTCGTTCGACTTCATGCCGCCAATCCGGCCATTGACGGCAGCCGCCCTCGGTGTTGCAACCTATCGCGGTTGCACGACGATTACGTTGCATCACGACGCGAGCATGTCGGCCGAATCGGCGCGCGAGCTGCTCGATAATTTCGTCGTCCGGCTGCAACAAGCTTGCGCAGAACCCATCGCAATCCCGCCGCGCGAGCTCGCGGTCAGCGGCAAAATTTAGCGGGACGCCGGCCGCTCGCGATGCCGCACCGGCTCGCGTGCGCGGTTGGGCGAAAATGCCGAATGACAACTGCCGTCCAGACGGTATATTCATTGCTGTCTGAAAGTGCCTTTCATCGTCGGCACGTTGCAGCGCCACAAACCCACCGACGCCATTCGGGCTGGTCAGTCAACGATTCAATCGGGCTGCTCGGTCCCGGGGCTTGCCTTTTGTTCAACTTCCGCCTCAGTTTCGATAGTCCCGGCTACCTATTCGGCCGGGTGCCCGATGCCGCCGTCAAACATCTGATCATCATCAGCGACGTCGATCCCGGCCCACCCACGAACGGCACGATGACCGCATTGAAAAACATGAAGGTGACGATTTCGACGGTCGCCATCGGAGCGCACGACATCGCCGGCAGCCAAACGCTTTCCGCCGTGTCGCAAGCCACCGGCGGAAAATACTACGTCGTGCAGCCCAACCAAACGGCCAAAATGTTGCCGCGCATTTACCAGCGCGAAGCCCGCAGCATTTCGCGGCCGTTGGTGTTCGAACACGAGGCCGGCTTTCGGCCGCACGTGAAATTCCCGCACGAGATGATTAAAGGCGTCGGGTTGGATTTTCCGCCGCTCACCGGATACGTGCTCACCACGGTGAAAGACAGTCCGCTAGTGGAAGTGGCGCTCGCGAATCCGCTGCCGGAAGGCGAGAAATACAACACGCTGCTGGCCAGTTGGACCTATGGGTTGGGCAAGGCCGTGGTCTGGACAAGCGATGCCGGCCGCCGCTGGGCTAGCGCCTAGACGCATTGGGAAAACTTCGACAAGCTGTTCAGCCAAATCGTGCGCTGGTCGATGCGTCGTGCCGGAAGAATCTCCCGAGAGCTACACGAGCCGGCTGTTGAGAGCCAAGAAGCAGGTGCGCGATCAACAGAAGAAGGATAAAGGCGGCGAGCCGCCGATGAAGAACAAGTAGTGCGCCGCTGGCCCTGTGATTCTGCAAGCGGGGTCGCTATTTCAGGCGCACCGACGGCAGACGCTTGAGGCGATTGTTTCGCGGATCGACCTCGATGCCGACCGATTCCAGCGCCGTGACGCCGAGGATCGGCTCCGCGTCGTCCGGCCCGAAAATCACCGTCGTTCCCACCACGTCGCCCATGAATTCGATGCGCGCCACGGCGACCTCAAGCGAGATTTCGCGGCCATCGGCCAATTCGTAAGATCGTTTTCCTTCCGGCTGAATGCCGATCTCGCGAAGATGCTTGGCGGGAACCATGCAATCGACCGCCCCGGCGTCGACAAGGAACAATCCTTCCCAGCGGCGCGATGGATCGCCTGGGTTGCTGACGGCGACGGTGACTTGCGTTATTCCCATAGGTTCAGTCTACATCGCGGAGATGCTGTTGGAGAGTGCCGCGTGCCACTGGCTCCGGCGCGCGTGCCACTGGCTCCGGCGCGCGTGCCACTGCCTCCGGCGCGCGTGCCACTGCCTCCGCTTGGGTCCGCTAGTGCGCGACACGCTCGGCTGGCTGGCAGTCTCAAAAGCCGAAGCGGCGAGTGGCGTCGCCTTTCAGGAAGAAATCGGCGAACGAATCTTGGTAGCGCTTCTTGGCGAATTGGAAGATGTAGTCGTAGAGCGGCCGAAAGCCGTCGGGCGATTCACGAGAGAGGTCGAACACGGGCCCCTCTTCGCATTGCACGATGTATTTATGCCCCAGCTTTTTCAGCTTGATGTCGAAGCCGACGGTGTGAAACGGCAATTGGCCCGATTCTTCGAACAAGTCCATCGAGATGCCGAAGTGCCAAAAGGTGTCGTCAGCCAGATGCATCGCGGCCAGCGGCGAATCGACCTTTCGGCCGGCCCATGATCCATGCTTGCAATACAGCGAGATGTAGCCGTCGGGCGCGCCGAGATACTCGCGCAAACCGGCCACCAGCGCTCCGACCACGACCATGCACTCTTTGCGATAATCGTCGTACTGCCGCTTCACATCGCCATAAGCGGCGCAGAGTTCGTTGAATTTTGTCATAAGAGAATTTATCGCGGATGGCGCGCGAAACCGCAAGCGGGCCGGCACCTTCGTTTTTTGGTCGTCGCAATTGCGGCGTGAGACGCATGCCCGAGTGCCCCCCAAAAACTTGCCCAGATCTGAACGGTCGGCTAGGATCGCGGAATCCGACTCTCGAAAGACCAAACGGAATATCCCATGCGATTGATCAGCTACTTATCCGACGGAGGCGAACGCATCGCCGCACTCCGCGACGGCCGGTATGTCGATCTGAATCAGGCCGACCCGGCGCTGCCGACCTCGATGGTCGAGCTGCTGGCGCAGGGAGCGGAAATGTTGCTCCGAGCGGAAGCCGTCTTAGGGAGCGCCGAGCCATTGCCGGCCGAAAGCGTGCGGCTGCTGGCCCCCGTGCCGCGGCCGCCGAAGATTTTCGGCGTCGGGTTGAATTATGCCGACCACGCCCGCGAAACCGGCAAGGAGCCGCCGAGCGAGCCGGTCATCTTCAGCAAACTCCCAGGCACGGTGGCGGCCCATGGGCAGGCGATCGTGCTGCCGGCGCTGAGCGCGAAAGTGGATTATGAAGCCGAGCTGGTCGTCGTGATCGGCCGCGGCGGACGGCATATTCCGCGCGATACAGCGATGGAGCACGTGGCCGGTTATTGCTGTGGCCACGACGTTTCGGCGCGGGATTGGCAGCACCAAAAACCGGGGGGGCAATGGTTGTTGGGCAAATCGTTCGACACGTTCGGCCCGTTCGGCCCGGAGCTTGTTACGGCCGACGAGATTCCCGACCCCGGCGATCTACGCATCCAATTGCGGCTCAATGGCCAGACGATGCAAGATTCGTCGACGCGGCAGTTGATTTTTTCCGTGGCGGAGTTGATCGCGTATCTCTCGGGCGTTTGCACGTTGGAGCCGGGCGACGTTATCTTCACCGGCACGCCGCCGGGCGTCGGCGCGGCCCGCAAGCCGCCGGTTTATCTACAGCCGGGCGACGTGGTGGAAATCGAAATCGAGCGGATCGGGCTGCTGCGAAATCCGGTCGTTGCGGAACCGGCGGCATGAGCCGAAACTGATGCCGAAATGAATCCAGGCCAGACGTTGTCTCAAAACTAGCGGATCAGCACACTAGCCCGAAGCGTTGGCGAGGGTGCGCTCCGCAGAGGGGCCTTCTCGCTTACGCTTCGGGCTAGTGTTTGAAACAGGGCCTGGCGCCGCTTGCGCTGTTTCGCCGTGTGACCGATTGTAATTGTTTACCGCCTCAGCAAGGCGATGTTGAGGGGGGCGGTTGGGAAAGGGTGTTGATCAGGTAGTCGATGGTGCGGCGGGATCGTTGTTCGCAGGTGCGAAGGATCGATGTCAGGATACTTTGCCACCGCGCGCCGAGCCACGTCCGATTGCCGCCCCA
>DATAWG010000016.1 GCA_036267355.1 Pirellulales bacterium
CGAAACCGCAAGCGTGCTATGTCGGCGATTGTAGGGCGAAGCGTTAGCGAGGGATGCGCGCCGCAGGACGTTCGATTCCTGTCAGCGCCCGTCCTCGCTAACGCTTCGGGCTTGTGTCGGCGATTGTGACCCGAAGCGTTAGCGAGGGACGCACGCCGCTGGACGTTCGATTTGTCTCCGAGCTCAAGCGGCGCTCCCACTGGCCGACTTCGCTGGCCAGTGGCACACCCCGGTGCCAAAAAGAGAATCGCAGCGACTGTCAGCGCCCGTGCAGCGTCTGTCAGCGCCTATCCTCGCTAACGCTTCGGGCTTGTGTCGGCGATTGTAGGGCGAAGCGTCTCCCGCTACACTTTCGCGAATTTCGCGATCAGATCGACGGTGCGGCAGCTATAGCCCCATTCGTTGTCGTACCAGCTAATGACCTTCAGCATGTTGCCGTCGAGCACTTGCGTCCAATCGCCGGCAAAGATCGAGCTGTGCGAATCGCCGATGATGTCGCTGGAGACAATCGGATCGTCGGTGTAGGCCAGAATGCCCTTGAGCGGCCCTTCCGCGGCCGACTTGATCGCGGCGTTGACTTCTTCCTTCGTCACCGGCCGTTTCATCACCGCCGTCAGATCGACGACGCTGCCGGTCGGCACCGGCACGCGCAGCGAAATGCCTGTCAGCCGACCTTTCAAATCCGGGATCACCAATCCGACGGCCGAGGCGGCGCCGGTCGTGGTCGGGATGATATTTTGGGCCGCGGAGCGGGCCCGATACGGATCGGCATGCGGCAAGTCTTGCACGCGCTGGTCGTTGGTGTAGGCATGCACGGTGGTCATCAGGCCTTTGTCGATGCCGAACTTTTCGTGCAGCACCTTGGCGACCGGAGCCAAGCAGTTGGTCGTGCAACTGGCGTTCGAGATGCATTTCATTGCCGAGGTGAGCTTGTCGTCGTTCACGCCGAGCACGCAGGTCAGATCGGCCCCATCCTTGGCTGGAGCGCTGAGCACGACCTTCTTGGCTCCGCCTTTCAAATGCGAATCGTAGCCGGCCTTGCCATCCTTGCTGCGGGCGGTGAAGATGCCGGTGCTTTCGACGACCACGTCGGCCTGCAATTCGCCCCATGGCAATTCGGCCGGGTCTCTGACCTTCAGGGCGCGAATCTTGTGGCCATTGACCGTGACCGTCGCGTCGTCGTGCTCGACGGTGCCCTGGAAGCGGCGATGGGTGCTATCGTATTTGAGCAGCGTGGCCAGGGTGCGGGTGTCGGTGATGTCGTTGATCCCGACGACTTCGAATTCATCCGACCGGGCGGTCAAGATGCGAAACACCAAGCGGCCGATACGTCCAAACCCATTGATTCCAACACGAATAGCCACGGCGATTCTCCTTGATTCTTCCTGCACTCTTGTCAAACGGAGCGGATATTATAGGAGGGGCGAGGGGCGAGGGGCTAGGGGCTAGAGAAGGCGGCTGAAGCGTTTTTCCCCATACGGCATGCTTCGCCGCATCGTAAGCCGCACCATTCACAAAGCTTTAATCCCCGGGCGATTGAAGGTAGCTCGATCCATGTCCGAAACGTTAGATCGCCGGCCGTCGTGGCAGCTTCCGACGGGCGTCAGCCGCGGAACTTGGGAATACGCCCATGCCGAACATATCGCACGCGACTACGACGAATACTTTGCATTCAATAGCCTGTTTCAGTTCGATCAGGAAGTTTTGAATCGGCATTTCACGCGCCCCGGATATGTCGTCGATCTCGGCTGCGGCACCGGTCGGGCGCTGCTGCCGCTTCTGCGACGGGGCTTTCGCGGCTTGGCGGTCGATCTGTCGGCCGAGATGCTGGCGGTGGTCGGCGAAAAAGCCGAAGTTGAGCAGTTGCCGGTCGATCGGGTGATGGCCAATTTGGTCGATCTCGATTGCCTGGCCGATGGCATTGCCGACTGCTGCATTTCGATGTTCAGCACGCTCGGCATGATTCGCGGGCGGCCAAATCGCGGTCGTGCATTGGCACACGTTCGCCGCGTGCTCAAGCCCGGCGGATTGTTCGTGTTGCACGTTCATAACCTGTGGTACAACCTTTACGATCCGGGCGGTCCATGGTGGCTGTTGAAAAATCTGCTGCGGGCGGCGATCGTGCGCGACGTGGAAGCGGGCGACAAATTTTTCGACTACCGGCAAATTCCCAATATGTTTTTGCATGTGTTCCGCCGGCGAGAATTGATTCGCGCCTTGCGGCAGGCCGGCTTTCGCATCCGCGAATTGATTCCGCTCGACCCGCAACGGCATCGAGCGCTCAGCCGGCCGTGGCTGTTGCCCGATTTGCGCGCGAACGGCTGGATCGTGGTTTGCGAATGATGGACCGCACATGATGGACGGCACCTCTTCGGACGATCCGGCTGCCGATTTCCGCCCGAGGGCGCCGTGGCGAAACCTGCGATTGCGGGCCGAATTGCTCCGCAAGGCGCGGCACTTTTTCGACGTGCGCGATTTTCTCGAAGTGGAAACGCCGCTCTTGTCGGTCGACGTCGTGGTCGATCGGCATTTGGATCCGCTCGGCGTCGTGCTGCCGGACGATCCGCGACGGCCGGAAGCCGGGCGACGGCTGTGGTTGCAAACATCCCCCGAATTCGCGATGAAGCGATTGCTGGCCACGCGAGGTGAACAGGCTCCCGGCGCGATCTTTCAAATCACGCGTGCCTTTCGCGGCGGCGAGACCGGGCCGCTGCACAACCCTGAATTTACGATCGTCGAATGGTATCGCGCCGGCGACGACATGGCGGCCGGCATGGCGCTCTTGTCTGATCTATGCGAGGCGCTGTTAGGCCGCGGGCCGGCGGAACGGATCAGCTACGCCGCGGCGTTCGAGAAATTTGTCGGTCTCGATCCGCACGCGGCGTCCTCGGCCGAGTGCCGCGCCGTCGCGGCGGATTGTGGGATCGCGGTTCCGGATTCGCTCGGCGACGACCGCGACGGCTGGCTCGATCTGTTGCTCACCGAGCGGATTCAAACGCATCTTGGACGGCCGCGTCCCACGATCCTCTTCGATTTCCCGGCGACACAAGCGGCGCTGGCGCGGATTCGCGCTCCCGATGCGGGATCGGGCAATCCGGCGGTCGGCGAACGGTTCGAACTCTATGTCGACGGCATCGAATTGGCCAATGGTTATCACGAACTATTAGACGCCGCCGAACTTCGCCGCCGTCAATCCACGGCCAACGCGCATCGCCGCGCCGATGGTCGCCCAGCTTTGCCCGAGACCAGCCGCTTGCTCGCGGCCATGGAAGCCGGCCTTCCGCCGGCGACCGGCGTTGCGCTTGGGTTCGACCGCTTGGCGATGATCGCCGCCGGCGCGAGGGATCTTCGCGAAGTGATCGCGTTCCCGATCGACCGAGCTTGAGCGGCCGATCGTGCTTTGGGTGTCACTGCTGGGCACGCCAGGCCCACACGGAGTATGCCGGCTACGCAGCAGGCACACTCCGGAAGCCGTCTGCCGGCGGGTCACATGTGGCGAGTATCCCTAGGGCACCGCACATCATGCCAGCAGTGATTCGTGCCGGGGAGTATCGGTTGTGCAAGATAATCCGCCGGTTCGGCGGCAAGATTGCGCGATTTTGCCGACCGCGCATGGGATGCCTATGCCCATGGAATCGGTTGCTTGTGAAATGCCGATAGCTCTGGTTATGCGAGATCTAACAAGGCTAGGCAAAGCACCAATTGTGAATGCTATGCCAATTCCAGCGGTAATCTCGGGCATGACGATTGATAGGCCCCCGAAGAGACCCCTTATGCGGACCGATCGCACGATGACAACCACCGAATCTTCCCGATTGTTCGACGAACCAGCGTCCCGCCCGATCGTTTCCGCTACCCGCAAAGAGCATTGCTGGAACGCCGGAACCGCGCGGCGCCCCAATCGCTGCACCGGGCCAATTGCCGCTATCCTCGCGATTGCCGTTTTGCTTTGCGGCTGCACGTCGTTAACCGACTACATCCACAACGGCTTCAAAGTCGGCCCGAATTATCGCCGGCCGGCCGCTCCCGTGGCCAAAACATGGATCGACACCAACGACGCCCGGGTGAAAACCGACGAAGTCGATCTGAGCCGCTGGTGGACCGTCTTCAACGACCCCGCGCTCAATCAGCTCATCTGCACGTCCTACCACCAAAGCCTGACACTCCGCGAGGCGGGCTTCCGCGTGCTCGAAGCGCGGGCCCAATTGGCGATCGACACCGGTGAACTGCTCCCGCAAACCCAGCAGATGACCGGGAGCTACACGCGAAATGCCATAAGCCGCAACACCGCCAATTCCTCGTTTCTCTCCCAGCGGTTCTACTCGCAATACAACTTCGGCTTCAACCTGGCTTGGGAGCTCGATTTCTGGGGCCGCTTTCGCCGCGCCATCGAAGCCGACGAAGACACGCTCGATGCCCAGGTGGAAAACTACGACTCGGCCTTGGTTACGCTGCTCGGCGACATCGCCACGAACTATGCCCAGATGCGAACGCTCGAACAGCAGATCAAATACGCCCAAGACAACGTGCAGGTGCAGCGTGACACGCTGACGATCGTCGAAGCCCGATTCAAGGCGAGCACGACCAGCGAACTCGACGTGGATCAAGCCCGCAGCACGTTGGCCGCCACCGAAGCGGCGATTCCCGAATTGGAAATCAGTCTGCGGCAAACGGTCAACGAGCTTTGCATCCTGATGGGCATGCCGCCGGAAGAACTCCGCTTGCGGCTCGGGCCGGGCAATATCCCCGCCGCGCCGCCGGAAGTCGTGTTGGGAATACCGGCCGACTTGCTCCGCCGCCGGCCCGACGTGCGGGCGGCCGAGCGCACGCTTGCCGCGCAGTCGGCCCAAATCGGCATCGCCGAAGCCGACTTCTATCCGGCGATTTCGATCACCGGCAACCTCGGCTGGTCGGCCCAACACACCAGCCAGTTGTTCTCGCCCGGTTCGTTCAATGGCACCGTCGGCCCGTCGTTCAATTGGAACATCCTGAACTACGGCCGCATCCTCAACAACGTCCGGCTGCAAGATTATCGTTTCCAAGAATTGCTGGCCACGTATCAACAAACCGTTTTGTCGGCCAACCAAGATGTGGAAAACGGCGTCGTCACGTTCCTTCGCGGACAAGAGCGCACGCGCTTCCAAGCGGAAAGCGTCGAGCAGGCGAAGAAGGCCGTGCAGATCGCGCTGGTGCAATACAAGGCCGGCACGGTCGACTTCACCACGGTCACGACGGTCGAGCAGACCCTCGTCACGCAGCAGAACACGTTGGCCGTAGCCCAAGGCGAAATCGCCACGGGATTGATCCAGGTGTATCGTGCTCTGGGCGGCGGTTGGGAAATCCGCATCAATGGATGCCAGGACATGTTGCAGCCGCCGGGTTCGCCCCGCTCGCTGCCGACACTGCAAACCGCGCAGCCGCAGCCACAACTGCCGGTCGAAGGCGTTCCCACGCCGCTGCCCCAGCTTCAACCGACCCCAGCCCCGCCTCAAAACAACGCTAACCCACCAAGACAATAATGAAATCCACACTCGCAATCGCAACCCTCTTGGCCAGCCTCGCGTTCTCTGCCGCGGCAAATGCCGGCGAGCCGAGCGGCGGTTGGTCGCTTTGGCCGGGCATTTGCCTCCATCCGCCCTGCTGTGCCTGCTGCGACGATTATTGCCCGAAGCCGCTGCCTTGCACGGCTCCGTTTTGCTGCTTCGGCTGCGATGATTACTGCGGAAAGCCGCTGCCGACGGTGACGCCGTTCTGCTGCTTCGGCTGCGACGATTATTGCCCGAAGCCGTGTGTCGTCGTCGCTCCGCTTTGTTGCGGTCCGAACTATACGTGCGGGCCGGCCCCTCGTTGCAATCCATCGCAATCATGGAACCAACCGACCCTGTCCCACCCCTCGTTCCAATCCAATTGCGGCTGCTTGCCGAATCAGCCGGCGCCGCCTGCGAAGTAGCCGGCCGGCGGCCGACGTTCGCAACGAATTCGCAGGCCGCGGGCTTTCCTCGGAAACCAAATGAGCAGCGAAGGTTCTTCCCCGCCGACGAATACCGCGCAACAAGGCGGAAATCTCGATCCGCGAGTCTGCTTCGCGGCCGAACGCACGCTGCTGGCCTGGGTGCGGACGGGACTGGCCATGATGGGATTCGGATTCGTGGTCGCCCGGTTCGGCCTTTTCCTGCGCGAATTGACGAAGGTCACAAACGAGGCCGCCGATCGGCATTCGACGCTTTCTCTGTGGGTCGGAACGGCATTGATCGCGATCGGCGTCGGCGTGAATATCGGAGCCGCCGTGAAACATTGGTCAACCATCCGACGGCTGGAAGAAGGCCGGCCGTTGCGGTTGAACCGCTGGTCGCTGGGTGTCATAGTGGCATACACGCTGGGCATTTTCGGCCTGCTGATGGCGTGCTACCTGGTCTTTGGCTTGGATCGTGCGAAGTGAGATTTTCGCCGGCTCGCGGCCGCGTGAATGATATGGCCAAAGCAAAAATCCTTCTCCAGCTCGATACCGATCCGCAGCCCTGTGTGTTCGATGCGGTCGTGGCGATCGACGCGGGAGCCGAGCATCTCTTGCGGCACGGCGGCGTGAGCGCCGAAAACGCGCAATCCATGCTCTATGGGGGCATGTTCACACGCGGGCCGGCCGACTTGCATTCGACGGCCGTGTTTATCGGCGGTTCGAACGTCGCCGCGGCGGAGGCAATTCTCGAATTGGCCCGCCAGACATTCTTTGGTCCGCTGCGCATGTCGGTGCTGATGGACGCGGCAGGTTCGAATACCACCGCGGCGGCCGCCGTGCTTTCGGCGGCCAAACATCTCGACCTCGCGCAGACAACGGCACTTGTCCTCGGCGGCGCCGGGCCGGTGGGTGAGCGCGTCGCGCGGCTGTTGGCCGAAACGGGAGCGACGGTGCGCATCGGATCGCGAGACGCGGGACGGGCCGAGTCGGTGTGCGGGAAGCTGGCAGCTCGCGCTCGCTCCGGCCGGCTTTCGGCCTGGACAACGGCCGAAAGCGCTTCGCTTCGCACCGCGCTCGAAGGGGTCGAACTGGTGATCGCCGCTGGGCCTCCCGGCGTCTTGCTGCTAAACGCCGGCATTCGCCGCAGCGCCAAGGCCTTGAAGCTCGCGATCGATTTGAATGCGGTTCCGCCGCTCGGAATCGAAGGCATCGCTCCGACGGACGAAGCCCGGCCGCTCGACGGAAGCGTTGCGTATGGCGCGCTCGGGGTCGGCGGTTTGAAAATGAAAATTCACAAAGCGGCCATCCGCCGGCTGTTCGAATCCAACGACGTGATCCTCGACGCCGAAGAAGTTCTCGAAATCGGCATGCGGTTGCTCGGCGCGAAGCCGACCGTCGTGTAGGCGGTCGTTCTGCCGCTGAAAAATCCTCTCGGCCTCCTCTCGGCCCTTCGTTTCTTACGGTTGGACTTCCTCGCGAGGCAGCCTGCCGACTCGCAGTTCACACTGAGAGCGGCCTTTGGCCGCAACCAACGTAGCAGGCACACTCCGTGTGCCGTCTGCGCTCCGCGGCGGGTTGCGCAAAGAGCGGGGCAGACGGCACACGGAGTGTGCCTGCTACATTGAGCCGTCTCGCCGGGCAAAGATTGCGAACGTTCGCTTTTTACCGATGAACTTCTCCATAACCTGCGGAGAAGTTTTGGAATTCCGCGAGTGTGCCATTGGCAGAGCCATCGGCACACCAGAGCGGCCTTTGGCCGCAACCAACGTAGCAGGCACACGGAGTGTGCCTGCTACATT
>DATAWG010000017.1 GCA_036267355.1 Pirellulales bacterium
GACCCCACTCCTCCTCCGGAGGAGGAGTGGGGTGAACTCTTCCATTACCAATAAACGCTACGTAAACTAGGAACCCATCACCCCTCAGAGCGCTGCACTATTCAACCGCCGAGCGCTGCACTATTCGAGCGCCGTTTACACAAAGACCCGGCGAGGGAAATGATCAAACTGACGACCTATCTGGGGCATGGAAATCCGGCGCACACGTACTGGTACATCGAGGCAGTTCCGGAACTGCTCGCTCTTGCTTCCCGCCGCATGGAAGAGGGGGTGCGGTCATGACGATGACAACACTTCCGGCCCTCATCCAGCAGTTCTTCACGGACCGGCTCTGCAACCAGATGGAGGCCAGCCCGAACACGATTGCCAGCTACCGCGATACGTTCCGCCTGCTGCTGCGCTTCGCCAGTGAGCGGACCAATCGCGTTCCGACGAAACTCAAGATCGAGGATTTGGACATGGCGCTCGTCGAAGACTTCCTCGTTCACGTGGAAACTCAGCGTCGCAACAGTGCCCGCAGCCGCAATGCCCGGCTGGCTGCGATCCGATCCTTCTTCCGGTTCGTGGCTATGCACGAGCCGGCCCATATGCTTCATTGCCAGAGAATCTTGGCCATGCCGAGCAAACGCTACGTGCGACAAACGGTTGAGTTCTTGGATCGTGCGGAGATGGAAGCATTGCTGGCTGCGGCGGATCGATCCACATGGGTCGGACGGCGCGACCATGCCATTCTCGTCGTGGCTCTGCAAACCGGACTGAGGGCGTCGGAGATCGTTAACCTGCGCCGCTGCGACATCGTGACCGGAACAGGAGCCCACGTCCGGTGCGAGGGCAAAGGGCGCAAACAGCGCTCTACGCCATTGCGACAGGACACCCTCAAGGTTCTGGATGCGTGGCTCAGTGAGCGAATGGGCGGCACCGACGATCCGTTGTTCCCGACGGTGCGAGGGACCAAGCTCAGCCGTGATGCTCTCGAACGCCTTGTGCAAAAACACACGCTGGCGGCTGCGAAGTCGTGCCCCTCACTGATTGGGAAACGGGTCAGCCCGCACGTTCTCAGGCACAGTACGGCGATGGAACTGCTCCACCACGGTGTCGATCAATCGGTGATCGCGCTCTGGCTTGGGCATGAATCCGTCGAGACCACACAGGTCTACATCCACGCCGACCTGCGCCTCAAGGAGAAGGCGCTCGCACGAATCGCCGCACCAGAATCTCATCCTGGGCGATACCGGCCAGACGATACGTTACTTGCCTTCCTCGAAGCTCTGTAATTATGCCGAGCAGCCGCGTCGGATGCCCCCTGAAATCCAGGAACTTCACATCCGACGCGGCATAATCCGGCACGCGGCATTATGTGTGACTTCGTGTGCCAGGGTGGCGTAGTAACTTTCGGCATCGCGGAAGCTCTCGAAGGCGGGCACTTGAATGCAGTCGGGCTGCCGGGCGTAATAGGCCATCGAGCCGCCGTGCCTGATGTCCGCACCGGTGCGGCCGAAGAACTGCTCCGCCCGCTGGACCCGCTCGACAGTATGCAGCCGTGGCTCGGCCTGGGCATAGTAGTGGGCAGGCAAGCCGTCGATTTGCTCGGCATTGAAGACGGAGTAGCTCTTGAGGAAAGGCACCTCGTGCTCGTGCTCCTCGCCGTTATCGTCGGTTTCGTGCCGGGTGAAAGTGTTGGCATAGACGACGAGCGATCCCTTCTCGCCGCGGCGGACCCGTCCTTCGAGTTCACCGGCCTGCCGGTAGGTCATCCACAGGGGACAGGTAAAGCCGTGCCGCATGGCGGCCAGCCACAGCAGCACGACGTTGATGCCGCGGTACGGCATGGCATTGAACCGCAAGGGCCGTGATACCACGCCCGCCGCGTGGGCGGCCTGCCAGGGTTGAAGCCAGGGGCGACTGCCCGCTTCGAGTTGGGCGACGATCTGGTCGGTCACCCGGCTGTAGACATCGGCTCGCACGGAGGTCATGCCGGCCTCCGGTCGGACGCGGCCTTGACGATGGCAGCTCGAAGCCTCGCCTGAATGTCGGTGCGCGGCACGAGAGTTTGAGTGTCAATCCAGTCCGAAGCGGCTTGTAAGGCGTCCCGCAGTTCCACAACAATCCCCAACTCCAGCGCCTCGGTGCTGAGGCCCTCGCAGGCATTGACGGCAGCGACGATGCGACGGGCGTTGGCTTCGGTTTCTTTTTCCCATGCGCCGCCATCGTCTTCCTCGGGCTGGTGAGCGTCCATGTAAGCGATGGCTAGGGCGCCATTGGTGATAGGCTTTCCATCTTGCTCGGGGCGATAGTCCCACGGCCCCGGCGTGTGCGCGATTCTGGAGGAAGCATCTGCTGTGCTGAGTCCGGCATCCTCCACCTCTTCGCGCTGCATCGGGACGTGAACCTGAATATCGACTCCCTCGGGGACCGCCGCCAAACTGATCAGGTAACCGATCCGGTTCACGAAATGCATTCCGCTATGGAGGTACATATCGCCGTCCTCACCGTCCACCAGGGTCCAGACGGTGGACGGGTGTTGCTTTCGCACGAAGTCGAGTTCTTCGCCGAAGGTCTCGAAGAGACATCCTCCCGCATCACCGAATGCCCAAGTGGCATGGGGATTGAGATGGTTCGTCCTCAACGGATAGCGCTTGTCAAACTCGTCTTCAGTCAGCTCGATCAGATCATGTTTCATGGTGTGAGTCCTTTTCGTTATGGGGCGGACGTTGCCGCCCGCCCCGAGGTTGGTTTTCTCAGGCTGCAATCCTGAAGGTTTCGCGTAATGCGAAAACCGACTCCGCCGAAACCGCGATCAGAGCGGTCGAGCGATGCCCCAGTCGTTCGCGGATGTCAGCAGGTAGATCGATTACCTCCAGCACATCCTCCACGGTTCTGCTTGCCGTTACGAAATCCAGGAATTGACGCTTCCTGTCATTTTTGAGCCCGTAGTTGGCCTGAAACTCCGCCTCATATGCGTCGAACACCTGCTCGCATTCCGCCGATACGGCGAGCACTTCTCCCGAGTAGCAACCACGATGTTGCGGCATATCGGCAAGGCTCGCATCGGACGGAAATGACTTGCCGTCAACTCTTCCGCTGGGGAATTGGAACCGTAGGCAGTGATCCGTTCTGACAACCTCGTACTTGCGAAGAACCGCCATGTCCGCCTCGGGGTACTTCGCACGAATCGCCTCGTTGGCATACCCGATCAATTGCTGGAGCAGTTCATTCTCTCGCGTCCGATCAATGCCCGATTCGATGTGTTTGAAGCCGTACTCCTCGATGATGGCACGGCGTGCTTTGTTGAGTTGCGTTCTCTTGGTCATATAAAAATTCCTTCTCGAAAGGGCGGCCCGTTTCCGAGCCGCCCGGTTGAACATCATTACGCCGCCTGTTGGGATTCTTTGCGGCTCTTCGCGTCGGCCTGCTGCTGGTTGGTGATCCAGGTGTGGGCCAAGTCGAGCAGCTTGGCCATCGGCAGCAAGTCGTCCGAATTGAGGCTGTCGGTTTCCTTCCAGGTCTCCTCGCCTTGCTTGTAGCTGCGGCTGGAGGTGACGCTGTACCAGGAGCCTTTCTCGCCGCTATTGCGCCAGATAGTGACTTGCAGGACGCCGTTGCGGATTTTGTGTGCTGGTTTAGACATGGTATGGGTCTCCTTCATTTAGGTTTCCGGCCCCGCCAACCGGGGCCTTACGGCAATCAAAACGAAGCCGCCAAAGCCGGGAGCACTTCAGCGACGGTCAATTGCCGGGTGAGAACGAAACGGCCCTCGCGAGGTCGGCGGTGTGCCGCCTTTACCTCGCCGCCGTTTCGCAACGGAAGCCGGTGATTGACCGGCCCGGCGGCGGCTTCAGAGTGCCGTAAGTATGGCCTCGGTGGGGACGGATCGAATGAAAAGAGACGGCATCGTCCGGTGCCGGCATACGAAACCGCCGAACGACAAGACGCTCGGCTCTATCGTGGCAAGGCATCTTGGTATCGGCGGAGAGGCTGCAACAGCGATAAGCATGAGAGGACAGGGAAACCGGCGAAGGCAGCGGGCGGCCGGCGGCCGGTCGGGATGGCACGCCGGCCGCGATTCCTGGTCATGCGGAGCACAGGGACGAGACCATAGCGCCAGGGCAATCGCATTCCGGCGGTCGAATGTGTCGCACCGTCGATCACATGCTCCGCCGCGACGAAGTGACAACGAACCAAGCGGCGGTCGAGATCAGCCGCGAAAGAATCCGGCTCGTGATGCGAATGTCACCGGGCCAGTCATTTTTGCCATTCCTCGGCATGACGCATACGATGCTGCGTCATCAAAGGGCGCTGCCATGCTGCGTATTCATCAAATAGCGAATGCGGCTAACGCGAAGGCGTACTACACCACGTCGGATTATTTTCTCGATACGCCCGGCCAATGGATCGGCAAGGGCGCCGAACTTCTCGGCCTCTCTGGTCGCTGCGATCAAAAAGATTTCAACGCCCTCTGTGACAATCTGAATCCGGTAAGCGGCAAGCCACTCACGGTCGTGACACGCGACGGCCGGCGAACTGGCTGGGATTTTTGCTTCAATTCGAGTAAGTCAGTTGGCATCGCCCGCGAACTGACGGGCGACATGCGAATCGAGGACGCTCACTGCGAAGCCGTGACCTACGCCATCGGCGAAATTGAAAAGGATATGGCGACGCGCGTGCGAGTCGGTGGCCAGGACGACGACCGCAATACCGGCAACCTCGTCGGGATGCACGTCATCCATCGCACGACGCGGCCGAATAAGGACGACCATCTGCCGGATATGTCGCTGCACAGCCACGTCGTGGTGTTCAACGCAACGCATGATTCGGTCGAAAATCGCTGGAAGGCCGCACAGCTAGGCGACATCAAACACCACGATGCGCCGTACTACGAAGCGCTCTATCACAATCGCCTGGCCGCGAATCTCAAGGCCATCGGCTACGGCATCCGCCGCAAAGACAAGACGTTTGAGGTGGCCGGGATTTCCGATGAGCTCATTAAGAGATTCAGCCGGCGGACGGCAACGATTGAGGAAATGGCAGCGGCGCTCGGGCTGCGGAATCCCGAATCGAAGGCCAAGCTTGGGGCGACAACGCGGCTGCACAAAGTCGAACTCAAGGAAGACGATTTGACGCGCTACTGGCGTAGCCGGCTTTCGCACAAAGAACGGGCGACGATGGAAAAGCTCGATGGCCACGAGTCGTATCAATCGGACGAGCGGCAGGCAACGCGCTACGCGATTGCCCACATGTTTGAACGCGACAGCGTCGTTGATGAACGGCGGCTCTATGAGGCGGCAATCCGGCATGGCATCGGCTGCGTTTCGCCGGACGGCATTCGGGCCGAGGCGGTCCGGCAGGGTGTCCTATCGAACGGCAAGGAAGCGACGACGCGGGATCTGCTCGCGGAGGAGCGCCGGATCATCGCCTTCGCCCGCGACGGCAGGGGAACCTGCAAGCCGATGGCGACGGAGGAACAGCTTACGCGGCAAAAGGATTTTCAAAATCTGTCGGCCGAACAGAAACGCATCGTCATGCACATCGGGCGCTCGACCGATCGCGTCATCGTAGTGGAAGGTGATGCCGGCACTGGCAAGACGGATTCCCTGCTGGTCACGATTCCCGGCATCAATACGCCGGGCGTTATGCTGGCTCCCTCGGCCGACGCCAGTCGCGGAGTTTTGCGGAGCAAGGGGTTCGCAAACGCCGATACGCTGGCGAAGTTTCTGCAAGACAAGGAATTCCAGGAGCAGGCCAAAGGCGGGTTCATCCTGCTCGACGAAGCGCCGCTGGCGGGCTTCAAGGATATTGACCAATTGATGAAAGTGGCAAAGGAAATTAACGCTCGGGTCATACTTCTTGGGGATCGTAAACAGCACGGCAGCGTGCAACGCGGCAACCTGTTTCCGGTGCTGGAGCGATTCGCCGGGCTGCCGGTCGGCCGCCTCACCGAAATCTTTCGTCAGCAAAACGATTGCTACAAGCAAGCGGTGGCGAGCTTGGCCAAGGGCGATATGACGGGCGGCTTCGACCGGCTTTTCGATCTCGGCTGGGTGAAAGAGACCAGCAGCAACGCGCCCCTCGTCGACGATTACATGGCGGCGATTCAGGCAAACAAGTCCGTGATTGTCGTGGCGCCGACGCATGTCGAGGGCGACGAAATCACGGCAGAGATTCGTAGCCGGCTCAAAGAGGCCGGCATTTTAAGCAAGGATGAACGGGTAATTGAGCGGCTCAATCCATTGTCCTGGACAGAAGCCGAAAGAGGCGACCTCGCCCGATATGAAGGCAGCGAAGTCATGCGGTTTCACCGCAACTCGGGCTCGTTCCGTGCCGGCCAGCGTGTCCGGGTCGCGGACTGGAAGCCCGGCCAGCACTTCGGCAAAGCGTCAGATTTTTCACTCTACGAGCCGGCGAGCATCGCGATTGCGGCTGGCGACCTGCTTCGGGCAACGGCTGGCGGGAAGACGAAGGACGGCAAGCACAAGTTCGACAACGGCTATAGCTGCGAAGTTGCCGGCTTCACCGAGGGCGGCGACATCCGGCTGAAAAATGGCTGGGTCATCGCGAAGGATTTTGGGCACCTGGCTTACGGCTACGTCAGCACATCGCACGCGTCGCAAGGCAAGACTTTGGATCGCGTGCTGATCTCGATGGGCAACGAGTCGATCCCAGCCATTTCGGCGGAACAGTTTTATGTGTCGGTTTCGCGCGGCCGCGAAAGAGCCACGGTTTTTAGCGACTTGCCGGCCGATGAATTGCGGCAACTGATTCAGCGGGCCGACAACCGAAAAGCTGCCACGGAACTCATGGGCCACGCAGCGCCGAAGCGAACCGACCGCCTGCGGACGTTTGCCAAACGCACCAGAGACGCGTTTCGTCAACTGCGTGAAAAGGCGGTCGAAATCTTCAGAGACTTCTCGTTTGAAAGGGAACGGTCAAATGCCGGACAACAACGATAACCATTCAAAGCTGCGATCCAGTCTGTTCGGTGCAAAACCCGTCACCGCGTCGCCCGACGAAGAGATTTCCAACTTTGGTCTGCCGGACACTTCGGCACCGTACCAAGCGTTTGCCCGCCCCACCAATAAGCCGGTGTACACGCTGCACTGCGGGCTCGGCAAGGACGGCTTTCGCTCGTTCGAATTCGTCCATTTGGATTCCAATAACTCGTTCAAGACGTCCTCATCTGGGCAGGTCATCACGTTGCGCTTCGCCGGCACGCAGGTCATGCAAGTCACGATTAAGGGTCGCAACCTGTGGCAGTTGTATGGCGCTCTTCATTCGCACCTTATTCCCTGGATCGTGCGAGCGGATCGCGACTTGGCGGACGAGCAAGAGGCCATCATTACCGCGATTGAGATCGTGGCAGTGGAATCGTCCGAGAGCAAGTTAGAAGTAAGTTAAAACGCTCTGGAAACTGTTCTGCGAAACTGCCGTGAGTGCGATTTCGTTGCCGATTCCTTCTGCGCCGGATCGGTTGACGAGATCACTGACAAAGAATGGTGCCGAATCGTTCTTGAGTAGGCGAGCAGCATCTCACCCGCGAACGGATAGAAATTCGCCAGCGCCGGCGAATTAACCAGGGCCGGTATGGCTCGTGAGCGGGACGCGAATTGTTCTTGGTTTTTCGGTGTTCTAGCCGAACAAACGCTCTCGATAGTGCAAATCTATGATCGCCTCGCGTGATTCGCAAAATCCATACGACGATTGCGCTTAAGTGCTTTAATAATGGGTGGTTATGGATGGCAATACAGAAAGGAGATGCCCGAAGCACAATCGGGCATCTGCTTTTCCGAACTGTAGTCCACACAAGAGATTGCGCGCTTTTTATAGATTTTCTACATCCTTTTTGAATTGATTTCGTATGAGTTATTAGGGGGCGAAAAGTCGTTATACGCACCAAAGGAAGATTCGGTCCACAGAAATCAGAAAATTGGATGCGGCTGCCCAAAAGTCGTGGGTGTCGCAAGACAGGGGGGGACAATCGGCAATTTCACGTTCGGCGTTTCAGTTGAATAGCAGTTTCTTTGAAGTTGACTTTTTAAATCGAAAGTGATGTTGTTTTCGTTCGACGCCGCCCCGTCTGATTTCATAGGGATTTTCCATCAACTAAGTCAGGCTCAAAAAGGTCGCGTTTGTTAGAGGGAGTAGGAGTTTCGTTGCCAAAACGAAGGATTCGTTCAAGAAAGGATATTGACGTGTCAGATTATCGCACCCATACGTCGGCACCGGATTCGATTAACGGCCTCGGAAGGGGCTTTGGCAATGGAAGGCGGGGAGGACTATCCATCGGTGAATTCGGGTTTGGAGACGATGGCGAGGGACCGACTGGACCGTTTGGTTCGAGCGAACCGTGGGAAATTCGGGACCACTTTCGCCTATTCAATGAAACTGGTTGGGAACTGAAGCACGGAGCAAGATCGCTGAACGAGGTGGCGAAGGTGCTGCTCCGTCGGCGTAAGGAGCGACGGTATCCGGCCGATTTGCCATCGGCCGCAAGTTCGATGTCTCTTGCCCACGAAGCAGTCTCAGAGTTTTTCGGTCTTCGTTACTTTCAGATTGGCCGTTCGGTCGAACTCTTCATCACGCGGGGAAAGGGGTGGCCCAGCACGGGATTGAGCGCATTGGGAGATCGCGCCTGGCGGGTCACACGTATTTGGCTTGTATACCACGGGTACGTGATAGATGAAAACGGTTGACATTCGTTTTCCGCCATCGCACGCTAATCTCGTTTGAAAACAGAGGTGGCAGGGGGACGGTGATTACATCTGGCGGGGGCCGACGTGATTCGGAGGAAGCGTTTAAGGACCTGGACCTGAGCTGCATCCATTTTCCGAGCGATAGCCTGTCAATCGGAACTCTTCGGAAGGAGCATCCCGAACTGTTCGACATAGGATTCGCATCCGGAGTCAACGCACAGCCGCAATTTTTTTTTCAACTCTCGACATGGCGGCCATGCCGAGGAGCAGCTCGCGCACATGCTCTATTGCGAAAGGTTCATTGCCGTTTCAGCCTATGCGGAGGTGAAAGGTATTGCTGGTCCGAACAACGAGTTTGCAGATTTGGCAGATTTGAAGGAGTCGGTGATTGAGCTTTATACCCAGTACAAGATCGCTAGCGGTATTCACCATGCGGAGCAATTGATTCGAGACATTGAGCGGCAGGCCGCTCAGTTGGCGAATCAGCAGAATCTATGATCTTCGCTAGATAGCGCTCGTTCACGTTCGCACTGTAGAGATACAACACCCCGCGGGAGAAATCCTGGCGGGGTGTTTTATTTTGTGAAACAGAATTCTCTTGTTACTCGGGAACGAAAATAATTGGACCGTGAGCAATCGACCAGGATGTGTCGTCCACACGCCACAGGAGGCTCACAATGCTTCTAAGAACTCTGGTCCTGGACGAAGTCGCGGCTTCACACACTTTCGAGTAAGTCGAGGTAAGTGAGACATCTCATCCGGTCGAGCACGATCTGACGGTGCTAAAGCAAGGTGTTTTATTCTGTGAAATGGTTCTAGTCCATTTACGCGGACTGGAAATAATTGAGCACGTTGAGTAACTCCCAATATCCGCTGACGCACTGGTGACAGCACTTAACCGAAAGGAGACCTGAAATGGCCGAAATCGAACACGCAAGATTGTCATTGGCAGGCTTAAAGCCGCATCCGCGAGTGGCTCGCACGCGAAGGGACGGGAAGAAAACCGGCCGACTGAGCGGCTCGATCAAAAAGGACGGCCAGATCAATGAATTCATCGTTGGCCCTGACCGGGAAACGGTCGTGAACGGCTGGGGCCGCGTCCTGGCGCTACAGGAGGCGGGCGAGGAATTTGGCAATGCAAAAATCCTCGATCATCTCCCAAGCGATTTCAAGCTGAAGGTGATGAATTTTGTTGAGAACCAGCTGCGGGAAGGGCTATCGGGCTACGACCAGTGGGTCACCGCGACGGACTGCCTGAGCATGAAGCCGGATATGACTGGCAAGGAGCTTGCCGCTGAATTCAATGTCACGCCCGGAATGATCTGTCGAATTCTCGCGCCCTCTTTCTGCCCGGTCGAGACGCAGGACGCGTTGAAGGCTGACCTGATCGGTTTGTCCGACTGCTATGCAATCAAGAAGGCAAAAACGCCCGAGCGGCAAGCAGCGATGCTCGCGATGAAGCTGTCTGGCATGGGACGGGACGACCTCGAAGAAGAGGGCCGCCGGGTTCGTGCTCGTTCTAAGCCCGCTGTCAAAGTCAGCCGGGCCAAGCTCATTCTGTCGTCCGGCATCAGCATCGTCGTCAGCGGTGCGGAGATCTGCCTCGAAACTGTAATCGAGGCGTTAAGCGATGTCGCGAAACAAGCGCGTCGGGCGCGGGAAGAGAACCAGGACATCAAAGCGTTCGCGTTGATTTTGAAAAACAAGGCTAAGAAAGGAGCCGCGTCATGAATCCGTTGAAAACCTTTGTGCTGCTCGTGTGGCACGCCCCGCTCGCAATCGTGAGCGTCATTATTTCGGTGTCGCTTTGCATGGTCGCGTGCCGTGAGCTCCTTCTTCGGCTTTTGGCCCCGGCGATTTTTTCCATACTGCCCAAACGATATCGGCGAATTCTTTATCTTGCGTAGAGAATTCCTGCGCTGCTTCCAATGGTCTGGGAACACTTCAAACAAGTGAGAGAATCATGTTCACATTGTCCCGCTTGATCCTGATCGCCTTTGTCGTCATGGGCGTCCTTTCCGTCTGTTTCCTTGGAGCAGTCTCTGGCCCCGGACTGGCCGTCTTGATCGTGGTTTGCGGTCTAGCCTGGGCCGGCAAACGGCGTCGAGTCCTTAGCGCGTTCGGCACGGCACGCTTTGCCGCAGAAGAGGATTTGCAGCAAGCCGGAATGCTGAGCGGAAGAGGGCTGATGATTGGCACGCTTCTCGGATCGCCACGACCGCGACTCCTCGGAGCGATGCTGGGGCTGATAAATCCGTTCATCCGGTCAGCGGACGCGACCAGTCGCTTCTTGCGGGCGATATTCCCGAAGGTCGATGTGAAGCCGTCGCTCGTGCGTCTATCGCGGGCAGTGCATACCGGAATTTTCTGCCCCACTGGCGGGGGGAAAGGTGTCTCATGCATGATTCCTTTTTTGCTTGAATGTCCCGATTCGTGCGTTGCCGTGGATTTTGGTGGCGCGCTTGCAAAGGCAACGATGAAACGCCGGCGGCGAATGGGTCAACGCATTGTTTTGCTCGATGGATACAAGCTGACAACGAATTCGCCGGACACGTTTAACCCGGTCAGTTTCATCGACAAGAATTCGCCCTACGCGATTGATGAAATTCGTGATCTAGCGTCCGCACTCGTGATACGAAATCCGCAGGAACGCGAGCCACATTGGGCAGACTCGGCAGAAACCTGGATCGCCGCGATGATTGCCGCGGTCGTGCAATACGGTGACCCGGATGATCGGTCGCTACAGACCGTGCGTAATGTGCTGTCTGATCCGCAAAAAATGGAGATGGCGACTAAGCTTCTCTGCGGCTCGGATGCGTGGCAAGGGATGCTCGCCCGCATGGGCCATCAATTGACGCACTACAAAGATAAGGAACTCGGCTCAACGCTCACCACGGTCAACCGACACTTGCGGTTTCTCGATACTCTCGCGGTGGCGGACAGCACCAGGACCAGTAGTTTCGATCCAAATGAGTTAGTGAACGGCAAGATGACCGTTTACCTCATTCTCCCGCCCGAACATGCGCGGACGCAATCGCCGCTGCTGCGGATGTCGATCAGCTCGATGTTGCAAGCGGTGGTCCGGGGCGGGCTTCAGGAGCGCAAGTTGGTGCATTTTGTCTTGGATGAAGCATCGAGCCTCGGCCATATGGAACAAATTGACGACGCGGTGGATAAATATCGCGGTTATGGCGCCCGCCTGATTTTCGGGTTCCAAAGTCTCGGCCAGTTGAAAAAATGCTTTCCCGATGGGCAGGATCAAACTCTTCTATCCAACGTCACGCAGGTATTCTTCGGAGTGAATGAGCCGGAGACGGCGGAATACGTTTCCAACCGCCTTGGCGAGCAAACCATCATCGTCGATAGCGGCGGGACGAGTCGCGGAACCTCGCAGCAACACAGCGCGAGGGACTACGGAAGCTATAGCACTTCGTCGAACTCGAACCACAACTGGCAACAACATGGGCGCAAGCTCCTAAAGCCCGAGGAAGTCACTGGGCTTTCGGCTCGGACGGCCATCACATTCGCGCCGGGTGTTCCGCCGATCTGCACGCGGCTGAGTCGCTATTACGAAGGCCGCCCGGACGCCCTCTGGCGTCGGCTGGTCCGAGGACTGAGGGCAACGGCTTGCTCGCTGTTGCTGCTTGGGACGAGCATTTTCGTCGCTGAAAAACTGGCGAGTGAGTACCGGTACATGTTGCAGCATCCGCCCGTGCGGGCGGTTCCACGACGGCAGTTTCATTCAGGGCGATTGCGCCATGTTGGGTAATCTGCAATGATTGCGGCGACACGCGGCAGCCGTTTCCAAGACGGACTTGGTGCGGCCTGTGCGCAACGGCTCAAGGAGGTCGCCATGTCGCAGGATGTTTTGTCGGCTCGCATTCAGGATCATTTCGAGGGGCTCACCGACCCGCGTCGCCGAGCAGTGGTGTATCCGCTGATCAATGTCGTCATGATCGCCATTTGCGCGGTGATCTGCGGCGCCGACGATTTTGTGTCCATTGCCGCATTCGGACATTTGAAGA
>DATAWG010000018.1 GCA_036267355.1 Pirellulales bacterium
GAGGATTGAAGGAGCAGCGTTTTAGCGGCGTCTGATTGCGCGCGAGAGCGAATCGGCATCGCCGCCGGCACACGGAGTGTGCCTACTACGTAGCAGGCATACTCCGTATGCCGTCGGCCACTTGAAACGCGTGCCACATCCTGTTCGCGCATTTCGAGCGCGAGCAAGAATAGGGCAAAGTGGAGGATTGAAGGAGCAGCGTTTTAGCGGCGTCTGTTTGCGCGCGAGAGCGAATCGGCATCGCCGCCGGCACACGGAGTGTGCCTACTACGTAGCAGGCATACTCCGTATGCCGTCGGCCACTTGAAACGCGTGCCACCGTCCTGTTCGCGCGTTTCGAGCGCGAGCAAGAATGAAGCAAAGTGGAGGATTGAAGGAGCAGCGTTTTAGCGGCGTCTGATTGCGCGCGAGAGCGAATCGGCATCGCCGCCGGCACACGGAGTGTGCCTACTACGTAGCAGGCATACTCCGTATGCCGTCGGCGCCGCTCAATGCTTTGCTACTGCGGCGCGCCACGGCACATGGAATGTGCCTGCTACGGTTGGCCTCAATACTTGAATTCGCCGCGGACGAAGAAGCCGTCGAACGAAAGGTTGCTCGCTTGCGGCGGCACTAATAGCGCCAGCCCGGCTGCCTCGCTCAATTGCGTGGCATCGCCGAAATATTCGAACAAATAGCCGCTGGTGATGCTGATGTGGCAGGTTGGCCGCCATTCCAGGCCAAGTTGAACGTCGAAATTCGGCACGGCCTGAACGCCTTTCGAGCCCGATGGCGTGTCGGTGCCGTAGGTCTTTTCTTCGCCGAGCAATAATGCGGCATCGGCGGCAACGTAGGCCGAGAATCGGCTATGACCGAGGTGGCGGCGAACGTCGATGCCCAACTTCGGGCCGGCCCCGAGGAACGCCGATTTCTGCGTGAAGGTTCCGGCATCCGGCCCGGTGACCGAGTTGAGGATCGCCTCTTCGATATCGATGATTCGCACGCCCCACGACCAACTGACATCCCACGACGGGCAGCAGCTTTTGCATTCGCACCAACCGAGATTCAGCTTCCGCGAGTCGTCGATGTCCCAGACGTTTACAAGCAGATGCTCCGTCGCGTCGAGCGCATCGCCGGGAAAAAGCGTCGCCCCGAGCGGCGTCAGAACCGACGACCCGGTCGGGACGGCGACGGTGCGAAGCGTGTCGTTATATAGATACGTGTAGCCGAATCGGATCGATTCATCGCAAGCGGTTTCGTAGCCCGCGAACAGGCGCACGCCGTTGCCGAACGACGGATTGAAGTTTACGTTCGTGACGCCCGGGCCGGTAACACCGTTGGGCGTGAGCTGGTAGGCGGCGTCGTAGGTTTGATGCGGGCGGACGAAAAAATAGTCCGATCCGCCGAACCATCCGGCCGCCTGCGGCGCAGACCAATCTCCCGGCGAGACGGGCGGCCCGTCACTTGGTCCGACCACCGGCCCCGCGGCTGCCTCGTCACCTTCAGGCGCGGCGACTTCAGGCGCGGCGACCTCGGGCGCGGCGACCTCGGGCGCGGCGGCAGCCCCCGGCGGCAGCGGTTGCTCGATCGCTTGCTGCGGTTCGTCTTGCCCGGCCAACCGGGCCAATACCGGGTGCGGACCTTGGACAAAAGCGGCCACCCGCGCGCCAGGCACGACAACGGGCATGGCCACCGGCCGAGGCTGGCCGTCGTAGTAAGGAAACCGCGCCGGGGCATTGTGCGTAGCCGCGAAGTTGGCCCGCCGGCCTGCCAGCGGGTGCAGGAAAATTCCTTCGTGAGCGGGCGTTTCGCATGCCGGCGGCCCAATAGGTTGTGGGCCTGAACTTTCAACCGCTTGCGGCGCGGTCGCCGTCGTGTCCGGAGTCGGCACCGCTTCTGTCGTGCCCGGCGGCAGGGCTTCGACCGAAGGCGTGGCACTCGATGGCGCCGGGCCTGACGGGGTTGAAGTGGACGGCACGGACGGCGCTGGAGCCGGCGTCGATTGCGGCTTGGCCGCCGGCGGTCCTTCCGTCGATGGCGCCGGCATTTCGGTGGACGGAAGTGCAGGGCTGGCCGGCGCAGCCGCGGCTTCCACCGACTGCGGCGCTGCCGCGGTTGGATCAGCGGCGCCGACCGGCGCGGCGATCGCCGCAATTGCCAAACAAGCAAACGAGATCCGCATCCGCGCAATAAGCCGCGTCATGTATTCCCCCCCGGGATTCCAAAATCGCACGCACCGGTGCGCCGCCGCTGCTAACGGACTGCGCGGCGCGCCAGCATTGCTTGCCCGAAACGACTCTGCCGAACGGAGAGCCTATCCGGGTTCCTTGAGAGGTATCGGCACCGCTACGATCGATATCTTCGTTTTTTTCGGCAGATCTGGCAAATTCCGCAGCCTCAACGCAAGCGTCAAGGTCGGATCGGGTTCGAATCGTTGACTTAGGCTCGGCCGAAAATAACTTCTCCGCAGATCCCTCTCCCCTTGCGGGAGAGGGCGGGGGTGAGGGGAATTCGGGGTTCCTATTCTCACGGCTTTGCGTGGGCACGGCGCCCATGAGGAGGCACCTTCCATCGATCCTTGGCTCAGCGGCTTTGTCCGGCGGGCGGAATCGTGATCGTCAACACCGCGCTTTTCGCGATCCAGCATTCCGATTTGTCGTCGAGCGTAAGAACCACCCAGTCGGAATTCATTTGCTTGAGCTTTCCCCGCAGACTTAGCACCGCGCCGTTGATTTGCTGCAGTGTTGCCGAGATCGGCGTGCTCGAACCGGCGCCCAGCGCATTTCGCTGCAACTGCACGAGGCAATCGGTGCCGAAGGGGATCTGTTCGGCCGCCCGAGCATCGATCGCCGCTCGGGCCGCGGATTGCGCCTCGCAGCCCGCGAGAGCAACAACGAGCGGAATCAGCAACAGGAAAGCGAGTTGGATTCGCATGGTTGGTGTTCTCGCAGCCCTGGGACGTTTGTTTGGACGACGATTTCGTGGCCGCGGCGAATTTTCCCCTGCGCCCCTGCCGGATCGCCGAGGGAAGTGCGTTCATTTCTTCCCGATGCAGTACAGATATCGGGATCCTTTCAGGATCAGCCGGCCTTGGGCGACCGCCGGTGCCGCTTGGCATGGATCTTCGAGATCGTTGGTGGCAAGGATGTCGAGCTTGTGGCCCGCCTTGACGACATACGATTTGCCGGCCGAGGCGAAATACAAAATGCCCTGCGGCGTGACGATCGGGCTCGATGGCGTCGATACGCCTTCCAATCGTTCGGCATAGCGCTGATGGCCGTCGGACATATCGAAGCACCGCAGCACGGCCGGCGTGTGCAGCCGGTAGAGCGAATCGCCGAACGCCACCGCCGAGCCAAGCGCCTCGGGGATATTGCCGACGCGCCATTTGATGTTCGTCTTCGTGATGTCGCCGGTGCCGTCGGGATCGACGGCGATGCCCTGGCTGCCGCGGCCGCTGTCGGTGTAAACCAATCCGTTGTGATACACCGGCGTCGGCACATCGCCCACGGTCTCGACCCACCAGATCAACTCGCCGTTTTCCGGATGGAACGCCTGCAGCACATGCGACGAAGCGATCAGCATCTGCGGCTTGCCGCCGATCGTCGTCAGCAGAGGTGTCGTGTGGCCGTAGACGATGGTCGGGCGAGGCTTTTCCCAATGGATCTCGCCCGACGCCTTGTCGTAGGCCGTGAGCCGGCCCTTATCCTGGTTTTTGTCGGTCAGCAAGATCACCGTGTCGCGATACAAGATCGGGCTGCTGGCAAAGCAGACGTCGATGCTTTTGTAATCGATGATGTCGCGATGCCACAGTTCTTTCCCTTGCATATCGAGCGCCGAGATTCGCGCCGAGCCGAAGGCGACGTAGAGCCGCTGGCCGTCGGTTGTCGGCGTCGGGGCCGCATAGCCGCCGCGCAAATCGCCCAATTGCCACGGACCGTGGGCGACGGCCGTGTCCCATTGCCGCGCGCCGTCGGAGAGCCGGTAGCAGGTGATATGCTGTTCCGCAAATTCGTGATGCGATTTTCCAGCCGGCCAATACGCCGACGTCACATAAACCTGATCGCCCCAAACGATCGGGCTCGATTGGTTGGCATCGGCCTCGGCTTTTGCGGCCGTCGCCGGCAGCGGCGATTTCCAAAGCACGTTTTCGTTGTTCTTGCCGCCCCACTTGATGGGCAAATCGGTTTCGCTCGTAAGGCCTTGCCCCGTCGGCCCGCGAAACTGCGGCCAATTTTCGGCAACGCCAACTGCCGCGATATTCAAGGCGACAATCGTCGCAACCGAACGCACGACACCCGAGACCGATCGCATGACGGTTTTCCCCGCGGTTCAATCATGCCATGAAAAGAATGGATTCTCTCATTTTTTGCCCTCTTAGCGATGGTCTCGGCCGGGGCCGCCTATGCAATTGCCACCCCTAAGCCATCCACCTAACCCCTCATCCTAGCCATCGCTTCCGACAATCGCAAAAACGTCGGCACGTCGAGTTGCTCGGCCCGCACCGACGGCTCGATGCCGAGTTGGGCCAACAGCGCGTCGACTGCCGGCTTGTCGAGCGCCGGACCGTCGAGCGATTGCGGCCAGCCGCTCAGTAACCCGGCGCGAAGCGATTTGCGCCGATGGAGAAAAAGCGTTCGCGTCACCGTGTGAAAAAAATCGGGATCGACGATCTTCGCCCTCCGCGCCGGATCGAGCCGCAGGTGCACGATCGCCGACGTCACTTTGGGCCGCGGCCAAAATGCTTCCGGCGGCATCAATCGCACCAACTGCCCCTCGCACTGGCTCTGCACCCAAACACTGAGCGCACCGTAATCCTTCGTGCCCGGTTGGGCCACGATCCGCTCCGCCAGTTCGCGCTGGATCGTAATCGTCATGGTTTCGGGCACGATCGGCGCGGCGAGCAGATTGGCAATCAGCGGCGTGGCGACGCTATAGGGAAGGTTGGCCACCAACTTGAATCGCCGCTCTGGCGCCTCCGCCAGCCGCTCGGCGATCGTGGCGAGCATCACTGGATCGAGCGTGTGTTTGCTTTGCAACGCGTCTTGCTGGAGCATCGTGACGTTGTCGAAATCGATCAATTCTTCCGACGCGAGCTGATACAGTTGCGGATCGATTTCCACGGTCACGACTGCGGCGACCCGCTCGGCCACGAGGGCCGTAAGCGCCCCGGTGCCGGTGCCGACTTCAAGCACGACATCGTTGGGCGACAAGTTGGCCGTCTGCACCAACAGCCGCAGAAGATTCAGGTCGGTGAGGAAATTCTGGCCGCGCTGCGTCTTGAGCCGCACGCCAACTTCCGCCAGCCGCCGCCGCAGAAACGAGATCGTTTGATTGCGCGTAGTCAATTCCAGCGGCCTCGCACGAATGTCAGGCTGATAAACTCATCGACCACACCGAAAGACGAGCGCCCACTCCGCCGCTGCTGTTGCCGAACACCACTAGCCGCCAGTGCTTGTGGTAGTCCGTGCGCCGCTGGCCCCGCCAGTGTTTGTCGGAGCCGGTCGCCCGGGGCACCGCGAACGGGTTTCACTGGGCACTTCAGCATAAGCCAAGGCTACCGCTCCCGCCAGAGACCGCACGTTCCAAAGAATCAATTCGTTCGGCTTATGGCCGATCGCGGCAAGATATTTTCCATCCGTCGTGACTGCCAGAGAGGAATTGTTAGCCGGGATCTGCTGGCCCAATCGCTGCCATGTTGCGGGGTTCCAGTTTTCATTACCGGCCCAAAACTCGCTCCCATCCACCGTAAATGCCAACTGCAAGTCCGCGGCGCGCCCGCGAAAGTCCGCGACGAGTTGCCGAAATTCCAGGCCGGTGCGAAGGTCGAATAGGTGAACGCTTCGGTCCGAATCCAGGCCGGAATCGGACGTGACGGCAAGAATGTTGCCAGTTGGAGAAAATGCCAGACGGTGCGCCTGCCCGGTCAATATGAGCCGCGGATCGCCAAACTGCATGAGCGCTCCGGCCGGCAGCGATCGTGAACCGGTTGGCGCTACAGGCTCCGCTCCCTCAATGAATCCGGCGACGACGAGCACGAATCCGATACCGGCCGCGGCGCGTATCATGGCTCTTCTTCCCCATGTTTGCCATTCGAAATCGCGACCAGCCGGAATCGGCATTAGAAAATCTGGCCGGATGACAACGGGCTGTTCCTGAACATGATCTTAGACGTTTGCGGAAATCATCGTCAACAAAATCGCTTCGCCTGACGTTGGCTTTTGCGCGGAGTCGGCACAGATAATGGCGGCTGTGCCAACGCTTGAATCGGGTCGCGATTCGAGAGTGCCCTCGCGAGTTCTATTGTTCGGGTATCGGGGGAACGCTCAGACGCGGGGCAGACGGGTGGAGGACCGACAAATTTGACGCCCAGATTGATTTGACCGATTATGACGGCTCGGATTGCGGCTGGCCGCACGGATCGGCTCGAAGTCTTTTCAGCCTCGGCGCGGCGGTTCCGATAATCAAAAATAGGCGGTAAGGACCGCAAGGTTTGCGGTCTGTGATGCCAAGGAAGGCGGATGCGTTTGCCAACGATGAACTCCAGCATTGAAACACCGTATCAACCATGCGTGCATCGAGTCGCGAGTTGCTCTTATTTGTGCTAGCGGCTTTGGTTTGCGTCGCAGAGGGCGCGCCGCCAAGGGCTCTGGCGGATGCTCCCCGCGATCGTTCGCAGAAAAATGCGCTCCGCGGGATGACCGGTGAGTTTGACGGCCTGGGGATCGTGCTCTGGGTTTCGCGCGACGCGGCCCGCCGGCTCTTACCGAATTCCGACTTGCGGCTCGACTACCCAGACGACGCTAATCTTCATCCCGTCGTGCTGCTGCTGGGCTCGGAGCGCGACGTGGGAGTGCAGCTTCGCCGCTCGTACATCCATCCCCGCTATCTGCGGCAGTATGAGAACGCCTATGTGATCGTGCCCTACTTGCGCCATCCGGCTGTTTCCGGGCGAGTCTACCTATTCTCAAAGATCTTCGTTTCCGACGAGCGCGTGACTGAGCGAGGAACCAAGCTCAATCAGTCGCCGAAGGTCCATGCGGCCATTGAGGATGCCGCCAACCGCTTCGTGGTCAACTATGATGGCGAGCAGCGGATCGATCTGACGATGCAAGAGAACCCGCCGGCGTCGAACCTCCATGTGCTCGTCGCCGCAGCGCGCGCCCCGAAGACTGCTCCCGCCACCGCCGAATTGCTGCGGACGATCTTTCGACAGCCGAAGATCGAGTTCTCTCCAAACGTCCATCTATTCGCCCTCGATTTCATGGCCGAGGCCTCGGCCCTGGCGCCCGAGATCGTGTCGGGCACGGTTCGAGTGCCGGCGGTGCTGAGCAACGAGTCGCCGAGCGGCTCCATCAACGATCGAGCGAGCGATGTCCTGCTGCTTTCGCCGGGTCGCCCGATCGAGGCGGTTCGCTTCTCGTCGCACTGGGTGAAGGCGCTCCAATTCTGATCGCGCGAATTCTGATCGCGCGGCGGAGTTTGTTGCTGCGGCGCAAATGTTCAAGGATAATGCGACGACCGCCGGTTTGAATTATTTCGACGCGAGCATATCTTCGTGTGCCACCGGCACGTGAGCATACTCGGCCACGCAACACACCCCCTCACCCCCGACTCCTCTCCCGCAAAGGGGAGAGGGAGAAACGTTGCATTGCAAATCCGGCCGTCACACGCACGGGCAGAGCCAGTGGCACACGCGATCGCCCATAGGCAATACTTCAACAGGCTTCTAATGCTGACCACCAGACCTCGGACTAAGACATGACCTTCAATTCCTACTCATTCCGCGGTCGAAGTTCTTATCTCGAATCGATTTCACTGTTTCGCAGGATTCGCCAATGTCTGCTGTTTACTTGCGCCTGCATGATCGTCGCGGCGGGCATCGTTTGTGCCGCCGATGAGCCGGCCCGGTTCCCCGGTCCTACGATTCCGGATGGCTTGGGGGTCAATATCCATTTCACCGCTCCCCGGCCGGGTGAATTGGAGATGCTCGCCGCGGGCGGCTTTCGCGTCGTGCGGATGGATTTCGGCTGGGCCGGCATCGAGCGCAAACTGGGCGCGTACGACTTCTCGGCCTACGACCGATTGCTCGATGCCCTCGACCGGCATCGCATTCGTGCCATGTTGATTCTCGACTACGGCAATCCACTCTACGACGGCGGACTGGCGCCGCACACCGATGCCGGCCGGGCCGCCTTTGTTCGCTGGGCGGTGGCAAGCATCACGCACTTTCGCGGTCGCGGCGTCGTGTGGGAAATGTGGAACGAACCGAACATCTTTTTCTGGAAGCCCAAGCCCGATGCGGCCGCCTACGCGGCGCTGGCCGTTGCGGTCGGCAAGGCGATCCGCCAGACGCCGGCCATCGCGCGCGAGTTGTATGTCGGCCCCGCAATGTCGACCATCGACCTCAAGTTTCTAGAAACCTGTCTGCGAGGCGGCTGCTTGAAGTATTGGGATGCCGTCAGCGTGCATCCCTATCGCCAAGATGAACCGACGATCGGCTGGAAGGCGGCGCACGAAACCGACAAGGTCGAATTCAATCACGCCGGCGATCCGGAGAGAGTGTTGGCCGACTATGCGAAGATGCGCGCCTTGATTCGGAAATATGCACCATCGACCGAGCCGATACCGATCCTGTCGGGCGAATGGGGCTATGCAGCCGGCGCAGGGGCCCGCGGCGGCTGGCGGGCGTATGATACCGAGCGGCAAGCAGAGATGCTCGCCCGGCAATGGTTGGTGAATCTGTCGGCCGGCATTCCGATTTCGATCTGGTACGACTGGCATGACGACGGCACCAATCCCGCCGAGCCGGAACACCATTTCGGCACCGTCGGCCATGAATATCACGCAAGCCAAACGCCGGTCTACCAACCGAAGCCCGCCTACTTCGCCGCGCAAACGCTGACCAAGACGCTCGCCGGATACCAATTCGAGCGGATCATCAAGCAAGGCGAGGCGAACGACTACGTGCTGCAATTTCGCAGCGGTGACCGCCGAGCTTGGGCCGCCTGGACGATCCGCGAGCCAAAGCGATCTCTGCTTCCCGTCCCCGCCGGCCGCTACACGATCATCTCGCATCTCGGCAAACAATCGGATGCGGTCGCCGATGCGGCCGGCCTGTCGATCGAACTTTCTGCGGCCGTTCAGTATGTGATTCCGCGGTAGGGAATTCCGCAGGGCCGCGGCGGGCATTAGCCGGAATCGGGCATTGCCGCGCGGCCCATCCTCGCCGATCTGCTGCATCGCGTCAGGAGCACGCAGCGCTCGCAATGGAATGGCGTCGCTACCCGTCACAAGTGGCAGACGGCACACGGAGTGTGCCTGCTACGTAGTAGGCATTCTCCGAATGCCGTCGGCGCGATGAAACGGATTCCATTTGGGAAAAGGTCGGAAGCCGGTAGGCCGTGGCGAACCGTCACAGGTGGCAGACGGCACACGGAGTGTGCCTGCTACAGCGCGCTGGCGGGCATTATCGCGCGGCCAGAAAAAAGTTGCCCGCAGTGTCTGCGTGTGATAGCTTCTCGACTATGTTCAGAAGAAATCGGCGGGAATCAGAGCGACATGCTTTCCCCTGCTGGAAGGCGATCATCTTCTTCGCGCTCGGCCTCGTTTTCGCCGTGCCCGATCCGGCACTGCGAGCCGCCGAAACGATTGTCGAAATCGGGACACGAGCGGCAAAGAGCGGCGTGCCCAGTTGGGATGCCCGCGGCTTGGGGCCGTTGCCGTGGCAAGGAATCGCATGCCTCGATATGAGCGACGATGGCCGATCGATCGTCGTCGGAACGATCGCTCCGCAAGGCGACTCAAACTTGCTGCAGCTTGACGCGGATGGAAGAATTGTCGGCGAACACATCGCCGGTCAGCGCTGGGTCAACGAAACGGTCGTTTCCAGCGACGGCCGATTCATCGCCGGCCTTTGTGGCACCCCGGAGGGAACCTCCGGCGACGTGCCGCGATTGTATGGCTTTCTCGATGGCACGGAAGTAAGCCAGCTTGGCGGCAAGGGCGATCCGCAAAGCGAATTCAAATTCGCCGACTTTCGCCCCCAATGGTGCCTGTGGCACTACGGCGAGCATTCGAATCATCTGCCGAATGTGTTCTGCCGCGCGGGCGATCGCATTGTCGTCGCCGGCGATCAGAGCATTGATTGGCTGTCGCCCGGCAACGGTGCGCCTGGAAATAGCGCGCCTGGAAATAAGGCAGCGGAGCGGGCACGAATCGGTCCTGGGCTGACCATCTCGCTTGCGGCGAGCCCCGGCGGAACCGCCGTCGTTGGTCGATTCAACACCGGTTTTTACTACACGCCGCGTGAAGCCGCCGAGCATTCGGACATTCACGCATCCGATCGCTCGCGGCCAGCCTTCCAAAATCTGCTGATCGTGCGGCCCGACAACAAGACTGGGATTGTCTGGTCGCGGGCGGCGAGCAGCGATGTCGTCCGATCGCCGCAGCCTGCGCAGGGCATCTATGGCCCGCGCGTGCCGCCGCACGAAGATCTGAGATTCGAAGCGCCGCTGGCGGTGGCCATCGATCGGGCAGGCCAGCGGATCGCCGTCGCCGACTACGAGGGGTGGCAGCGCGTGTTTCATCCCCGCGACGGCAGCCGCGACATTCCGTTCGGCACGCGGTTCATGCCCTCGCGGCCGACGATCCATATCTATGATCTGCACGGCAACATGCTCCGCCGCATCGGTCCCGAAAGTTTTGCCGACCCGTTCTGGTGCGATCTGGCATTTTCGCTCGACGGCCAAACGCTCGTTGTTTCGCCACACAACTGGACGAGCCGCGGCCTCGGGGGCCAGCCGCTGCTGCCCGTCGACGACAAGGCCAGCACGCTGTATCTCTGCGATACCGGCAGCGGCGATTTGCGGACCATCGGATTCCCCGATGCGATCGCTTCCGCCGACACCGATGCCGCCGGCACGACGGCCCTGGGCTGCTGGAACCACAAAGTTTATTGGCTCGACAAGACGGGTCATCCGGTCGCCGGCTTGCCCGACGGCGTCGACGTCGGCGCGGCGAGCCTTGTCCGCGGCTCGAAAACGGGCGCTTCGCGCTTCGCCGTGGCCACGACCGCCGGAATCCTCTCGATGTTCGACGGCGCCGGCAAAAAACTTTGGCAGACGAATCTGAATGAAACCGTGCGGCACGCCGAAAAACCGTGGACGAAGAATCAAAAGGCCGACCCGATCGCTCCCGGCATCTGGCGCACCAACGGGGGCCGCGCCCATAGCGATTTGGGAAGCCAAATCGTGATCGAAGCCCCGCGCGGCCTGATCCTGATCGATCCCAATGCCGGCGAATCGTTCGAGCAGAATTGGGCCCGCATGGTCGGCGCGGGGCTCGACCCGATGCGAATCAAATATGTGCTGATCACGCATGAGCACGGCGACCATGCCCCCGGCGCCCGGTTGTGGCGCGTCGTCACCGGTGCGCAATCCGTGGCTGGCGCCACGACGGCCTACGACCTGCAACATCTCACTCCCCTCGGCACCGGCTATGGATTCCATCCGCCGACGCCGGTCGATATTCCGATCGCCGAGGATCGCGAGCTCGATCTCGCGGGATTGAAAGTTAAAGCGATTTGCTTGCCCGGCCACACTTACGGCTCGATGGGCTATGTGTTTCGAATGAACGGTCGAACGTATGCCGCGACCGGCGATTTGATCATGGGCGGCGGCGTGCTTGGCTACGACGGAAGCTTGGATTTCAGCGCCGAAGATGTGCTTCGCAGTTTGCGAAAAGTCGCCTCGTTCCGGCCCGATATGATTCTCGGAGGCCACGGCATCGGCCGGCCGACGAATTCATCGCCAAGGGCATCGAGGCGGGGGAAGAGACCGGCTGGTCGCACATGACGCCGCCGGCGCCGAATCCGTTTTGCCGTTTCACGCAGAAAAACTATCTGATCGTCGCATGGCGCGAGCCGATCGTAGCGGCGGCATACGGCGATATCGACGGCGACGGCCGGCCCGACGTGGCCGTGCTCGTGCCCAAGGGCCGCGGCTCGGCAGTGAAGATTTATCTCAACCATGGTGGAAAATTCGCCGAGCGGCCCGATGCCGAAATCGAGCTATCGGATCTGGAACGGGGGAATCGCTTGCGGATCGTGCGGATGCACAACGGCCCGGCAGCCGATTTCTTCGTGGCCAGCGAAGATCATGCGGAGTTGCTGCTGGCCGAGCCGGGGCGGCTGAAATACAAGGCCGAGCGGCTGGAAGTGACCCGAGCGAGCGAAGCAGCGGCGGAAGATTTTGGCAAGAACGGCGAGCCGGGCCTGCTGATCGGCTCGCGCTTCGTCGATTCGTTCTACATCGCCGAACGGGAGCGCCTCCGCCCCAAGACGTCCGCCAGCGGCACCCACGATTCCACCGGCGGCGCCGCGTCGCAGCGGCAAAATGATTTATTCCGCGTTCGCCAAACCAACCACCCGATCGAGCACTATTTACAATCCCAAATCGTCGACATCGACGGCGACAAGCGCGACGACCTGATCACGTCGAACGGCGATATCTTCCTCCGCCGGCCCGATGGTTCGCTCGCCGAAACGCCGGCCTTTCATCTCGCGCCGCCGCCGAGCGAATCGAAAGGCTGGACCTGGGTCGCCGCCGCCGATTTCGAACACAATGGCCGAACCGACGTAGCCCTGTTGGGCACCGGGCCAATCGGCGCGATCGTTTGGCTCTATCGCAACACGGGCGATCCCCGCGCTCCGTTTGCAAAAGATCCGAACACAAAGTTCGTCGTGCCCGGGGCGGAAGTGAATCGCGACGGGCCGACGATTGCAGATTGGAACGGCGATGGCCGCGCCGATCTAATTCTCTGCAAGCGTGGCAACGAGGGCGGGGCGCTGGTGCTCACCGGTTCAAGCGCCGACGGCCTCAGCCCGAAGCGAATCACTCCGATCAAGCTCGACTACATTCCGTATTACGACGCCCGGTTCGGCGTGGCCGATTTCACCGGCGACGGCCGCCTCGGCCTGGCCGGCTTTGGCCGATCCCCGACCGGCACAATGGGCGTCTACATCTGGCTCCAACTGCCGCCCGGACCCTGAAACCTTGCATGTGGGTAGGGGGGACTGCTTAAACGGAAGTGGCCCAGTGCGAAACGGGGCAGCGGGAAATCACAAAGACTCCCGTCCCTTTAAATTCAAACGGCACACGGAGTGTGCCGACTACGTAGCAGGCATACTCCGTATGCCGTCGGCCACTTGAAACGCGTGCCGCCGTCCTGTTCGAGCGTTTCGAGCGCGAGCAAGAATGAAGCAAGGCGGAGGATTGATAGAGCAGCGCTTTAGCGGGGTCTGATTGTGCGCGAGAGCGAATCGGCATCGCCGCCGGCACACGGAGTGTGCCTACTACGTAGCAGGCATACTCCGTATGCCGTCGGCCACTTGAAACGCGTGCCACCGTCCTGTCGAGCGTTTCGAGCGTGAGCAAGAACGGGGCAAAGCGGAGGATTGAAGGAGCGGCGTTTTAGCGGGGTCTGATTGTGCGCGAGAGCGAATCGGCGTCGCCGCCGGCACACGGAGTGTGCCTACTACGTAGCAGGCATACTCCGTATGCCGTCGGCCACTTGAAACGCGTGCCACCATCCTGTTGAGCGTTTTGAGCGCGAGCAAGAATGAAGCAAGGCGGAGGATTGAAGGAGCGGCGTTTT
>DATAWG010000019.1 GCA_036267355.1 Pirellulales bacterium
GTAGACGAGCGGCAGCGGAATTGGCACGGTGGGAAGGCGGCGACCATTGCGAATTCGTTCAAACTCGACCAGAATTATTGAAGCACGAGGTCACACCGCATGGCGGACGACATCAATCCGTATCGGTCGCCGGCAATTGCTAATTCCGCATCGGTGACGACCCTAGTTCCGCTTCGGCGGATTTGGGTCTTTTTCGTGGGGGCGATTCTCGGGTGCCTCTCGTTTATCGTCGCCATCGCCTTCGTACCAAGTGACCTGGCAAGCCCGGCCCAGCATGATCTTCTTCTGGCCAATTACTTGGGATTCGTGTTTCCGCCGCTTGTAGGGCTGTGGTCGGGGATGGTGCGGCGCTCCTGGTGGTGGTCAGGGACTGGGTTCACGATTGGCTTGGCCATCGGAGCGGCGTACCGTGTGCTTTGCGGCAACGACTTCCTTGCTGTGATGGTGGCGTTCCCATGCCTGCTGGGTGGTGCAGCGTCCGTGGCGCTGGGGACCGGCGCACGCTCCTCGTTCGACGGGATTCTTGTTCGACTGGGCAAGGGCCTGCTCGCCGGATTGGAGTTGGGCTTCGTCTACATGGTTGTGCTGAACGTAATGGGAATTGCTTGGATTCCGATAGATTCAACCGCAGAATATCATCGGATGATGTGGCAAAACGGTCCGGTGGCGATGAGCATTGCCAGCGGCTTCTATCTCGTTCTGTTTGTGTGGGCGTCGAATTTGAAGCGGGTCGTAATCGCAAAGCCTGAGGAGCGACATCACGCTCCGTGAGGCCGTGACCGCGATAGGGGCGGCAACGCTCGCCGTCCGCTTCCACTAAAGCGTGACGGACCACAGGCAACCGAAACCCGCGGCTCCAGCAGGGTCGAGCGTGAAGACGTGGAAAGCGGTCATTCGTGAACCAACCAAACCGAAACCGATGGAGAGCCACCGATGTGCCGGGTCTTTTCGCTGATCGTCGTCCTGTTGCTTTGTCCGGCAGGGGCACTCGATGCCTCCGGCCCCTCGAACGCCAGTGCCCTTCCCACTTCGGTCGAACTTTGGATCGAGGGGGTTCCGGCCGGCGCGAGCCACTCGGTCGCCGCACCCCGAGCAGCGTGCGCGCTCCTCATCGACGATCTGCGGATGACGCAGGCGGTCGATGCAGAGGGCGGGAAGACTGTGGTGCTTCTTGGGCCGGGTATCCACAACGGCGACTTCGAATCGGGCACGGTGGATTGCAATTCGTATCTCGTTGAGCGCACCTCGATCTCGGATGCGACCCCGCAGCTACCGGCCGCCAGCGGGAAGAAATTTGCCGTGATGGTGGCTGATCCGAAAGTGCAGTTGCACATCCCGCGGCTGATCAAGTATCTCGACATGCCCGATTTGAAGAATGGCCGTTGTTTCGTGTTTTCCGTGAAGGTCCGCGCAAAGAAAGAGCCGGGCGCTATGAGATTTGCCGCAGTGTCGGTTCTGTTTAAAGATAAGAACCAGCAGTTTGTCGCGGAATATCACGGTGATCAGTTCGCGGTCAATGCCGATGGTTGGGTCGAGGCCAGAGTGGCGTTCGACTACGATCGAGGAATTATCAAGAAGACTCCCGATGCTCCCACGTCGATGGCCAAATTGGCGGCGATGGTCGAGGCGGAACGGGCGAAGTGGCCAAGCTACGACATTACGCCGAGGGCGGATGATGGCCGCAACCTCGCGCTCTCCGTGGCGAAATGGGAGGGGCGAGCGGGCATCCCCGGCGCGCCGTTCCGGGTTTGGGCGGTCGGGGCCAGTTGGACGGGCGCGCTGGCTAGCATGAGCTATCGGCTGGAATACGCCATCCGGCAGCAGTTCCCCAATGCGCCGCCGATCGACTTCAAGAGTCAAACGGGCAACGGTTGCCCTTGGAATTACGCACGCGGGTGGATCAGCCAATTCGTGCTGGCCGATCAACCCGACCTGATTCTCTTTTACACCCATGGTGATCTCGACAAGCTCGATCTGATGCTCACCGACATCCGCCGCCACAGCACGGCCGACATCATTGTCCCCAGCCTGCACCTCATGGGGCCCGATGATGCGGAGCCCGCTCGGTGGGTCGAGACGTTTCACGCCGGGCATAACTTCGAAATTAGTGCCTTACGCGCGGTATGCAAGAAACACGGCGTCGAATTTGTCGAGAATCGCCGCGAATTGGCCGAATACCTGACGCGGATCGGCAAGAGGCCGTCGGCGTTGCTCCGCGATGTCGCGCACCAAAACGAGGAGGGGCTCTGCCGCTCGTGGGACAACATCGTGCGCCACATCGCCAAGCCGGCACAATTCAATTACGACTTCGCTTCGCGCGAGCGCCGCCTGCTCGTCGCTCCGCCCGCCAAGACGGCGACGGAAAGTGTCGTGCTTTCCGACGGATGGTCGGCCGTCGATGGCATCGTCCGCACGAGCAAGCCCGGCGAGCGGATTAGAGTCGATTTCATCGGCAATCGCATCGACGTGCTCGGCCGCGCTGCCAATGGAGGCGGGACGGTTCGCGTGCTGATCGACGGTCAGCCGGCGGACCAAGCGTCGGCTTTCTACAGCACCTATATCATGCCGCACCCCAAATCATTTCCGTGGAAGATCGGCGGCCCCGGTCCTGGAGACGTTGGGCTGCACGCGGTCGAGCTCGTCAAGAATGTCGTTGCTCAATCTTGGAAGATCACACTGACCTCCGAAACCGGCGACTACCGGCTCGAGGGCAGCGAAACCGGCTTGGACGGCGAAGGCAACTCGACGAAAGCCTTCACGAGCCGCTCGGGACAGATTCACATCGATCCCGAGCTCTGGCGATACAACCGGCAGGAGAACAAGGGAGTATTCACCTATGGCAACCGGGCGGGCGACCAATACACGTTCAACGTATACCGCAGCGCCGTCGGACAAGTGAGCTTTGCCGCAACCAAGCCGCTGCCGCTCCACCAGCCATTGGTAGAGAATCTACCGAACGGCAAGCACACGCTGGAACTCGTGACGCAAGGGAGCGGCGACGTGGCGGTTGAATCGTTCTACGTTTTTCAACCGCCGGAGAAATGAGCGCGGCATGGACTGCCGCAGAACATCGCCATCGTGGTCGAGTTGTTGGCGAGCGAGAACGCCTATTGGATCACCGGGCAGAAGATCCCGGCCAATGGTGGAACCGTTTGTGTCGGTGGACGAAGCATGACACGAGCCAAGGATCAATTGCCAGATGAGGCGAGCTATCCGCGCCTTGCAAAGTTTTTGCGAGCCGGTGGGACGTTGGAGGCGGGCGAAGAGTTTTCTCTGGGTTCGTTTGCGACATTGCGAAGGAGGAATTGAGTTCTTGTTATCGAGCCCGCGTACCGGGACATGGCGGTACTGCTAAAGGAAATCGATTCAGAACTGATGGCAAACAAAGGTCGAGGCATGGTGCGGCAACCAGCGACGAAATCGCCGAAGATGCAGAAGAAGATGGCGAAGAACAAGATTGCCGCAAGACTTGGAAAGAAAAAATGATCCTGTTCATCGACGAGGATCGAGCCTACCTGTCCT
>DATAWG010000020.1 GCA_036267355.1 Pirellulales bacterium
AATTCACCAGCCCCTTGGTTACTAGCATGAACACGTCTTCCAGCGTCGGATCCTTGTCGGCATAGCTGCGCACGCGCACGCCTTCGCGCATCAGGTGCTCGAGCAGTTCGGCCACTTTCGCATCGTCGCCTTGGAGTTCGACTGTCGCCCGATGGTCTTCGACGCGCACATCGCGCGTTTCCGGCATGCTGCGAATGATCGATAGGCCGATGTCCATGCGGTCGACGAATTTGATCTCGATCAGCCGATTGCGGCGGATGCGGCGATACACCTCTTCGATCGGCCCGTGCAGCAGCAATTGGCCGCGCTCGATGATGCCGACCGAAGTGCAGCAATCGGCCAACTCGCTCAAGATATGGCTCGAGATGAGAATCGTCTTGCCCATGCGGCGGAGCTCTTTCATCAGCGCCTTGAACTCCATGCGGGCCCGCGGATCGAGGCCGCTCGACGGCTCGTCGAGGATCAGCACCGGCGGATCGTGCACGAGCGTCTTGGCGAGGCACAGCCGCTGCTTCATGCCGCGCGACAGGCCGTTGACGAAATCGTCGCGCTTGTGCGTGAGATCCAAAAGCTCGAGCACATCGCAGATGACCTGCTTGCGCCGGTCGCGCGGGATGAGATAGGCCACAGCGAAAAAATCCAAGAACTCCCAGACTTTCATCCCATCATAGACGCCGAAATTGTCGGGCATATAGCCGACGCTGCGGCGAACGCCGAGCGGATCGCGCGTCACGCTGTGGCCGTTGATCACGCCTTCTCCGCGAGTGGCTTTGAGCAGCGTCGACAGAAAGCGGATCGTGGTGCTCTTGCCCGCCCCGTTCGGGCCGATGAAACCGAACATCTCCCCCGCCTCGATCTTCAAATTCAAGCCATCGACGGCTTTGAATTCGCCGTAGTGCTTCGTGAAATCGGTGAGTTCGATCATGAGGAAGGGGCGAGGGCGAGGGGCGAGGGGCGATTGTTCGGGTGCGGGCGATAGGGTTAGGGGGAAGGAGCAGGGGTGGGCGGGGCAGTTGGTTCTTCGGGAGGCTCGGGCGGGGCGTTTTGCGTGGGGCGGAGGTTGACGTCGGCTTCGGGGGGGGCGGGCGGAGCATAACGCAGGTTTGCGACGACAAACACGCTGGCTCGGGTCGCTTGAGAGGCCTGCGGCGTCACTTCCATTCCCGGCAGCGGCTCGGCGAGCAAACCGACGAGCCGCATGTCGCCGGGTTTGAATCCGTCGCGATTCGTGACGATTTCCACCACCGAACCTCCAACGACACTTGCCGCGGCAGCACGGCGCTCGGCCGATCGCGCACGGGGAGAATCCGGGTCGTCGTCTTCGGGCGCTGGCGGAGCTTGCCGCCCCGGAGCTGCCGCCGGATGGTCGAGCGGCATCTCGCCGCCGCTCGCTGCCGCCAATTCCGGCAGCGCCGGTGAGCCTCGCGGCACGGGTTTGAAATCGAGCATGCGGTCGGAGTCGGCGGGAAGTTCGCCGATCCAGGCGGCGTCGAAATCGCCGTTCGGCTCGCGCCACACGACGCCTGCTTGCTGGAGCGTGAATTTCGAGCGGTTGAAAATCTTCAGCCGGCCCCCTTCGGTCGCGCAGGAAACCCCGCCGCCGAAATCGAACATCTGTTCGCTGTGCAACATCGCCGTCGAATTACTGGAAACGTCGAAATCGGTCAGCCGAACGTCGGCGTCGCGGTGCAGCATCACGGTTCGAGCATCCTGACGCAACCGCGATTCGCCGCCCAGGGCAAACGGCTCGACCAGCGCATGCGGATCGTCGAAGCGGATGTCGTAGGTCGTGGAAAGCGATGTGTAAAGGGCGGTGTAGCGGGTGAGATGGGCACGCGGATAATTTGGCTGCAGCTCGACCACGTCGATCTCGGTCTGCGAGCGGGCGAAGCCGATATTCAAATGCGCCGCCTTCGTGACCACGACCGCGCCCAAAATCGCGATCATCGGAGCGGCAACCCACGCCCATTCGACGCGGCCGATCCAATTGAAAAGCCCCCAATTCAATGGCCCCAGAATCACCAGATACGCGACCAGCATCCAGGCGACGAACATCGGCTTCGGGATCGTGATGCCCGCTGCGGTGCGGAGCGACTGGCGCGCGGCGGATGATATGCCGCCGAAATCGGTCCACGCTCCGACACCGGAACCGACCAACTCCCCATCGGTTATGAAATTTTCCCGATGCGACCCCGACGGAAACTGGGGTGGAGGCTGCATGGCGTCGTCGGCTTGCTCCTGCTGCGGTGGCGCGAAAGCGATTCCACTATCGCCCGCAAATTCGCCATCGTCAGCCATGTCGCGGCTTAGATAGCGCAGGCCGCAAGTTAGCCGCGGATCGAAGCGATTCTCATTTCGATCGGCCCACTGGGGCGCCCAATCATGGTCGAGATCGTCGGTCGTAACGTATTGGCGCGGCGGATGCCGCAGCAGGCAGGCGTTCAACAGCGTGTCGAAGCCCGGCCAGTTCAAGAGTTCGCGCTGTGTGAGATGAAATGCCGTAACCACGATCCGGCCACGGCCAACCGCGGCTTCAGCAATGAGACTCGTGCTCCCTTGCGGCAGCCAATGCGCCGCTGGGCGTAGACTGAGTTCGACGCCGCTCCACGGCCGCACCGGCTCGAGCGGCAAGTAGCGCTGCGGGACGTCGGAGACAAATCGCCGTTTCGACCATGTCGGCGGTCCGTCGGGGCCGGTCGGCTGCACTGCGGCCACCAGCGGCGCGAGCGATTCGGCCGTCAGCGTGCGGCTCTTTCCAGCCGTCGCGGGCAAATAGGGATCGAGAAAACTGTTGTGCAACCGCGTGAGTGTGTCGGGCCCGCTGACGATGAGCTGGCCGCCCCAGTGGAGCCAATCGAGCATCGCCTGCTGTTGTTCGAGCGACAGCAGGCCCGGATCGACGTCGTCCCAGAGCACGTAGGCCGTGCTGGTCCAAGCCAGCGAATTCGACGGCAGCGGAACGTATTTATCCACTCGCGGCGAGTTGACGCGATAGTAGGCGAGATTGCCGTCCCACGACGCCCCCTTCAGCGCGTCCTTGCGAGCGAACGATTTATAGCGCGACGGCTCGCGGGCCAGGATCACGAAATAATACTGGTAGGCGGGCATCGGCGAGAGCTCTTGCGAAACCGGCATGGCCACTTCGGCGCCGCCGCGGGTGTCGATTCGGTCGCGCACCCACGGCTTGTGCTCGCTGCGCGGGATGAAGAGCGTTTGGTCGAGATATTTTTCGCGTCCCTTGGGCAATACGACATTGCGCGTGGCAAGCAGCAGATAGGGCTGGCGATCCAGTTCGAGGGGCACGGCTTGGGTGTCGAGGCGGGCAAAAACATCCGCCTCCATCGATCCGACGAAGTCGAAGTTGTTCGCCGTTATTTTTCGCGTCGCGCTGAGCCAGTGTCCCGGCTTGGCTGCCGAGAGCGGGTTTTCCGGATCGGCGGGTTGCACGCGCAGATCGGAGATTTCGAAATCGGGCTTCGGCTTTTCTTTTTTCTTCTTCTCTTCTTCCTTCTGTTGTGCGGCCGTTTTTGCGGCATCGGCTTGTTGCTTGCCGGCGTCGGACTTTCCCCAGCCCCGCCAACCCAAGATCGGCAGTGCGATCCAAATCAACGGCAATAGCAGTGCGGCGCAAACGAAGAGAGAGAACAGTTTGAATCGACGGGACATGGCGAACCGCGCGGCAGCAAAGACGAGGCCTCTTCCGATCCTGCCCCTGAGTGTAATGCACCCCGGCCGCTGGGGAAAGATATTCGCATTCAGCGAGCGCCGCCGTTTCCTTGCGGCAGCGGGTGATTCCTTTTTTTCGCGGGGGGAACAACACCCTTCACGGACGACGGCGCGAGCTTCGCTTGCGACGGTTGGGCCGCGCCTTCTGGGGGCGTGGTCGGAATGGCAGGCGAATCGGTCGGCGCAGTGTCCACATCACCGCTGGTGTCGAGAAATACGTCGACTTGCATGCCGACGAACAAGCCCGGTTCGTCGCGGTCGACCTGGTAGATCACCTGCAATACGCGCGTGTCGACCCGCTCGGTGTTGTCGCCGGTGAGCGATTGTTTCGGGATCACGTAGGGTTCGACGCGCACGAAGCGCATCGGGAACCGCTTGCTCGGGTCGCCGCGCGGCGAGGCAAACGCGGGCACGCCCGGCCGGAAATACGGATAGGCTCGGGGAATATCGTTCTCGTCGATATCCACGCGGACGTTCAGATTGTGAACGCTGCCGAGCAAGAGCAGCGCTTGCGAGGGCGGGGTGCCGACGTATTCACCGGGCCGCAGGTTGACCTGCAACACCTTGCCGTCGACCGGCGCTCGAACGAGGCAGCGGCCGATGTCGGTCTTGGTTTGCCCGATCTGCGCCTCGGCCTGTTGGATGGCAGCCCGCGAGAGATTGATATTCGCGACGGCCTGGTCTTCCTGCGCCTGGTACTGGTCCAACTGCAACTCGCTGACCGCGCCGGAATTTCCCTTGAAGAGGGTCTTGAATCGCTCGTTGGTCGCCTTGGCGAGGCGCAGCGAGGCTTCGTTGAGTTCGAGTTGGGCATTGGCGGAAGCGAGATTCGCTTCTTGAAATTTGAGCAGGGCTTCGAGAGCCCGGGTGTCGACAAGGAACAATTTGTCGCCCGCCTTCACGCGCTGCCCGACTTTTTCCACCGGCACGTAGACTTCGAGCACCACACCGGGTAGCGCCGAGCCGATGGCGATATTCTCCGTTTCGGCCTCGACGATTCCGGCCCCGGCCACGGTTTGACTGAACGGGGTGCGCGGCGGTTCGATCGGCGGCGGAGGTTTGGGGGCGGTTTGCTGCGCCCGCATCACATGCCACACTGAAAACACGAGCATGACAATTGCCAACAGCGGCAGAAACAACTTGGTGAATTTCGATGTCACGGATATTGCCTCGCTTGCTGCGATTGTCGAACGGCTAGAAAGTGCAGTGTGTGCGAAATGGAGTGGCGAATCAAACACGCCTCGCCGGCTTTTCGTCTAAGCACCGAGTCACCGAGAACACCGAGACGACAAGGCCGAGTCGAAGGGTTGTGTGTTTCAGCGCCTGCGGCGATCGGCGTCGCTCGTTCATTCGGATGCTTCCGCTGCTCTCGGTGTTCGCTGTGGCTCTGGTGGTTAGCAATCGATTCAATTCCGAAACACGACGGCCGGCTCAAGCACCAGCACGCGATAGATGCTGATCAAGCTGGCGATCGCCACGATGAATCCTACGCTCACGGCCGTGCCGACCAGGATCTGCCACGGCATGTAAAACGATATTTCGGTGTTGTGCGTGGCCACGCCGAATAGCGTGGCCAGCCCCACGCCCAAACTATAGCCGATCAGCCCGACCACGAGCGCCTGAATGAGCACCATGCCGACAATCCGCCGATTGCTGACGCCCATGGCCTTCAGCGCCCCGAACTGATTTTGATTTTCGAGGACGAATGTATAAAACGTCTGCCCCGCAATCGCGCAACCGACGATGAATCCCAGCCCGACCGTGATGCCGAAATTGATCGGGATGCCAGTGCGCTTGAGATAATAAGAAATCGTTTTCCAGGCGAAATCGTCGCGCGTGATGGCGATCAGGCCTGTTTGTTGGCGAATTCGAGCACACACTCGCTTCGCCGACGCTCCGGGCTTGACGGCTGCCAGCACGAACGGCATCACGCGCCGCTCCTGCGGGATAAATTGCAGCGCGAGGCTATAGCGCGTGTAGAGCACCGGAAACGTTTGAAACGTGCGCGAGGCACGGCAAATGCCCACCAACACGGCCCGATGGTCGTTCATTTCCAACAGTCGGCCGGTGCGGAGCGGCTGGCGCGGCCAGAGATAATGATAACCCTCTTCATCCATGATGACGGCGTCGGGCTGCCGCAGATCGGCAAGCGAACCGAGCACGATTTTTGTCGGTGCGCCGACCATCGTCGCGTCGTCGAGGCCCAAGACGATCGCCTGCTGATATTTGCCGTTGCCCAATTTCAGCCGTGCCTGACCCTTATAGAAGTGCACCGCCCAGGCCACGCCGGGCACTCCCTGCACGCGCTGCAAATAATCTTCCTTCATCGGCTTCAATTCGTCGATGTAATCGACGTTCGGGTCCATCACCCAAACATCGGCCTCGGCGATGTCTTGCAATTGGCTCGTGGTGCGCAACAGCAGGCCGCAAAAAATCGAAAGCTGCTGTGCGATCAGCAGCGCGGCAAACGTGATCCCGGCGACGATGCCAAAATACTTGGCCCGATCGCCGACGAGCATCTTCAGAGCGATCCATCTCATGGTTTCACGCTGGGGCAACGACGGAAAAATGAAAACATCTCAGGCGGAGACGCGGGGGACGCGGAGAAACCGAGATCAATCAACAACACAAAACCCTCTGTTCGGAACATCCTGCAAGCGAAGTCCCAAAATCCAATTCGTGCCTTATCTTTCCTCCCTCTTCTCTCCGCGTCTCCGCGTGAGCTGCCTTCGTCTCGTCGTCTCTCCGCTGCCTCGCGTCATCGGAAGGCCGTCGCCGGTTCGAGTGTCAGCACGCGGCGGAGGCTGAACACCGACGTCACGAGCACGATCAGCGCCATCGCCACAGCCGTGCCGGCGGGGATTTGCCACACCATGTCGGCGGCCATCGGAATCGTTTTCAATCGCAGCGCCAGAATCTCTTCGATGCCGCACGTCATCCCCAAGCCGATTCCGTAGCCGATCAGTCCCACGAAAAATCCCTGGATCAGAACCATGCCGATGATCCGCGGGTTTGTCAAACCCATTGCCTTGAGTGCGGCGAAATGCCGCAGGTTGCTGATCGTAAACAGATGAAACGTTTGCCCGGCGATCGAGGCCCCGATAATGAAGCCCAACAACACGGTGGTGCCGAAATTGATCGGGATGCCCGTGCGGCGCAAATAATACGTGATCGTCATCCAAGCGAAGTTGCGCTGCGACAGCGCGAGCCGGCCGGTCTGCTGCAAAATCCGTTGGCAAACTTCATCGACCGGCACTCCGCTCTGCGCTTTCGCCAGGATGAACGACAGCGTGCGCCGCTCTTGCGCCGAATAGCGCAGCGCCTGGCTGTAGGTGGTGTAGACGATGGGAAATGTCTGAAACGTCGGCGATGCCCGGCAGATGCCGACGATATGGGCCCGGGTGTCGTTCATTTCGAACGTCTCGCCGATTCGCAGCGGTTGATTTGGCCAGAGATAGCGGAAGCCGTATTCGTCGATGATCACGGCATCGGGGCTGCGCAAATCGCCGATCGAGCCCAAGAGCATCTGCGGCGGTGCGCCGACCAACGTCTGATCGTCGAGCCCCAGCACGATGAACTGCTTGAAATTTCCCTCGCGAAACTGCGCCTGAGCCAGACCTTTGTAGAGCGGCACGGCCCAGGCCACGCCGCTGACACCGCGAACGCGATACAAATCATCGTCCGAGAGCGGCGTAATGTCGTCGACGAATTCCACGCTGGGATCCATCACCCAGATGTCGGCCCCGCTGATATCGCGGATTTGGCTCGTGGTATTGCGCATCAAGCCCACGAAAATCGACGCCTGCTGCGCCATCAGCATGCATGCGAACGCGATCCCGAAAACAATGGCGAAATACTTGCCACGGTTTCCGATCAACATCCGTAGCGCAATCCAACTCATGCCGGCACGACCGTCCAACTGCCCACGCTTGTGAAAGAATCGTTCAACATGCATTCTACCGGCTGGTTGCAAACCAGAGATAGGCGGGGTGTAAATCTTGAATCCCCGAAGGTCGCCCGGTTTCCGTCGCAGCGACGCCGCTTTGACCGCAGACAATCAGCCTCCGCCACGCGCTGGTTGCAAGCCCGAAGCCGCGGCGACGACGATCCGCTCGGCCACGGCGGCCGGATCAATGCGTTGTTCCACCGCGATCCAGCGGCATTCCGTCAGGCTACGCAGCCATGTGAGTTGCCGCTTCGCAAATTGGCGTGTGCGAGTTTTTATCAATTCGGCGGTTTCGGCAAAGCCGCGTTCGCCGGCCAAGTGCTCGAGAAGCTCGCGGTATCCGACCGCCTGCGAAGCGGTTCGGCTAAGCGCTCGGCCGCTGTCCACGAATTGTCGGGCTTCGTCGAGCCAACCGGCGGCGAACATCGCATCGACGCGGTCGTTGATCCGCCGGTGCAATTGCTCGCGCGGCCAATCGAGCACGAACACTTGCCGCCGCCCGCTTTCGCCGGCGGCCGTAAATTGCGTCTGCATGCTGCTGATCGGCTGGCCAGTGTGATGGTAAACCTCGAGGGCGCGGATCAAGCGGCGCGTGTCGTTCGGATGGAGACGATTCGCCGCGGCCAGATCGACTGCCGCGAGTTGAGCATGCAGCGCTGCGGAGCCTTCGCGCCGCGCGATCTCCGCCAGTTCGCCGCGAAAGTCCCAGTCGGCCGGCGGCCCGTCGAACAGGCCCCGCAGCAATGCCTTGAGATAAAGCGGCGAGCCGCCGACGAACAGCGGCCGTCGCCCACGATCGAGAACCTCCAGGACCGCTCGCTCCGCCGCGTCGATATATTGCGCAACACTGAAATCTTCGGTCGGCTCGACGAGATCGAGCAGATGATGCGGCACCGCCTGCCGCTCGGCCGCCGGTGGCTTGGCCGTGCCGATATCGAGCCCGCGATAGACGGCCATTGAATCGAGCGAAAGAATCTCGCCGCCGATCCGCCGCGCCAAATCGTTCGCAACCGCCGACTTGCCGGAGGCCGTCGGACCGGAAAGAAACCAACATTCTTGGAGACGGGCGAGCATTATCCGATTATAGTGGCCCCGAGCCGCCCCGCGCCGCGGCCGATTGCAGGATGGCAAGATTCTATCTACGATTGCTGATCCATGATGACAGCATGCTCGTGGGCCCCGCTTCGGTTGGCGTAGCCGCGGGATTTCCTTAGCCCAGGCTTTTAAGCTCTGAAGGCCTGGGCTAGGAAAAACGACAACCGTTCTGATCCAGCTATGACCGACCCTGAAGCCCACCGCCTCGCCGACCTGATGGCCACGATCGAAGATCGCAAGGCCAACCCGCCCGCCAAATCGTATACGACGACGCTGTTCGCCGGCGGCGTGCAAAAGATCGGTGCGAAAATCACCGAAGAGGCGGCCGAGGTGGTCGAAGCGGCCGGCGAACCCGATGAAGCCGGCCGCGCGCACCTGATCCGCGAAGCGGCCGATTTGATCTACCATTTATTCGTGATGCTGGCCCAGCGCGACGTGCGGCTCGCGGAGGTAGAAGCCGAACTGGCCCGCCGCAGCGGCACCAGCGGCCTCGACGAAAAAGCCTCGCGTTCCAAACCGCAGTAGATCGGTTGGAGCGAATCAAACTCAAAGCGTTTCGGGCGCATGTTGAACTTCGCATCCAACCTTCAAAGCGACTACGAACGAAGCGTGTCCGCCCCATGCCGCAAGGAGCGAGGGCAGGTGTTCACGCCGCCCGAGGTGGCCCGATTCATGGCGGGCCTGCTCGATTCGATTCCGACGGAATACGTGCTGCTTAACCCGGCGGCGGGCGTCGGCATCCTGACCGCCGCATTCTGTGAGCGAATCGCCGCGCTGCACTCGCCGCGAACGATCACGGCCCACCTTTTCGAAAATGATCCGCGAGTCGTTCCGTATCTCAGGCAGAACCTGGACAACTGCAAGCGGGAATTGATCGCCGCGGGCCATCGGTTCCACTACGTCGTGCATTCCGAAGACTTCATCCGTGCGGCGTCGCACGGTTTGAACGGTGGTGGGCTGTTTGATGAAGCCGGTTTCAATTTCCCTTGCGACGGCGTGATCATGAACCCGCCGTATTTCAAGCTGCGCAAGGATTCGCTGCACGCGAAATGGATGCTGCGAATCGTGCATGGCCAGCCAAACAGATCGGCACTGAAGTTGCTGGCGCTGGCCGGGCTCAATTCGGGCGATCCGTGGACAAAGGCCCGGAAACAGTCGCTCCGAATCTGGGATATGATGGCTTTCATGCGCGAGAACTGCGGCAAGGATTACGCCGCCAATTCGCGCGAAACGATCCGGCGGCAGACGATTCACCAGTTTGAGCAAGCTCGGGTGGTCGACCGAAAGTGCTATACGATGCGGCGAAGCATTGGCTGTTTCTTATCGAGGCCGCCACAAGCCACGGTCCGGTCGGCCCCAAGCGGCACGCAGAACTTGAACGGATGTGCGCAGGAAGCCCGGCCGCGCGGGTCTACATCACGGCGTTCCTCGACAAGGCCAGTTTCCGAAAGCGTGCGGCCGATATCGCCTGGGAAACCGAAGTGTGGGTTGCGGAGAACCCCGATCACATGATTCACTTTAATGGCCCAAAATTTCTCGGTCCGTATAGACCCATACCTTCCGCCGAGTAGTATGCCTTTCCTTCGTCTCGCCCCTCGCCCCTCGCCCCTAACCCCTCACCCCTTCCATGAACCTTCGCATCGGTGTTCCCAGTAAAGGCCGGTTGGCCGAAATTGCCGAGGAATTGTTGAAACAGGCCGGGCTCCACTTTCGCCGCACCGAGCGAAGCCTCTTCGCGCGCTGCCGCGAGTTGCCGGTCGATATCACGTTTCTGCGCACCGACGATATTCCCACGCTTTGCGCCGAAGGGGCCATCGACCTCGGCATCACCGGCGCCGATCTGATCGCCGAAAGCGGCGCCGATGTCGCCACCCGGCTAAAACTGGGGATGGGAAATTGCCGCCTGGCTGTGTGCGTGCCGGAATCGAGCCCGATCACCAGCGCCAGCCAGTTGAACGGCACGCGGGTGGCCACGAGCTTTCCACACGTTACGGCCCAGTATCTAAAATCGCACGGCGCCGAAGCGCATCTGGTGACGCTCACCGGCAGCGTCGAGATCATGATCGCCCTCGGCGTCGCCGACGCGATTGTCGACCTCGTGGAAACGGGGAGCACGCTCGCGGCCAACCAATTGCGGATTCTCGACGAAATCGGCCGCTACGAAACGGTGCTTGTGCAGAACCACAAGGCGCGCGAAAAGGAACTGGCCGACCGCGTCGTGCGGCGATTGGAAGGGGTCGTGATCGCCCGCAGCTATTCGCTGTTGGAATACAATGTGCCGCGCAAAAAACTTCCCCAGGCCGAGCAGATCACGCCGGGCTTCAATTCGCCGACGATCAGCGCCCTCGAGGATCCGGCGTGGTGCGCGGTCAAGGTCATGGTCCATCGCGGCGACGTGATACGGATCATGGAGCAATTGGAAACGCTCGGCGCTTCGGCAATTCTTGAAACGCAGATCACGAACTGCCGGCTGTAGGTCTTTGTCTCACGCGGAGCCGCGGAGACGTGGAGAAGAGATTTGACTTTTGTACAGCTCGCGGGCGGCTAGCGCCTTGCCGCTAACGCGACCCGTTAGCCGCAAGGCGCTAGCCGCCGGTGTTTTTCGCATCTCGCGCGATTTGCTGGCCGGCGCGAATCGTTGCGGTCACGGCGGAACGAGGATCGAGCAGAAGTTCGTGCGGCTCGGCTTCGATATTTGGCAGGCCCACGATTGCCAGATCGGCAGATTTGCCGGGCGTGAGCGTGCCGACTTGGTGATCGTGGCCGAGTGCCTTCGCGCCGCCGAGCGTTGCGGCGGCCAAGATTTTCTCCGGCGGCAACGAGTGATGTGCGGCCGCGAAGCGGATTTCTTCGAACAAGTTCAGATCGGGATTCGACGCTCGGCTGTCGGTTCCCAAGCCCACGGTTACGCCCGCGGCCAACAGCTTCGCCAGTGGATATGGTGCGTGCGGGAAATAGGCGTGAGTGCGCGGGCAGTAGACCACCGCCATCCGATCCGAACGGGCGGCAAGATAGGCGATCTCCTCGCCGTCGAGATACGTGCCGTGGATCACCAGCGCGCGGTCGGCGTCGGCCAACAGCCGTAAATAATCGATCGGTCGAGCACCGGGTGGAATTGCCGCCGGGTCCCAGGCTGCAAATTCTTGCAGTAAATCCCGCAACGGCCCGTCCCCCGTCGCCAGCAATCGCATCTCTTCCGGCGATTCGGCGATGTGCATCGCGAGCGGGATTTGGGCCATTCGACTTACCTCGGCCGCGTAGCGAATCACGGTCCGGTTGACCGTGTACGGCGAGTGCGGGCTAAAACCGACGGTGCCCTGCCGCTCCACATGCTCCGCCGCAGCGGCGATGTTCGCAACCGTTCGCTCCGGTAGTAAACCAAGCAGTTCGAGAAATACGACCGTGGCCGGATGGTTTGGGTTCGACGCGCCGCCAAGCAGCAAATCAACCGGCCAGCCAGCCGTCGCGATTTCGCCGAGCATCGCCGTGCCCGCCCGGACTGATTCTTCCAAGCCGCGGCGAACCGCCTCGCGGCGGTCGGTATCGCTCCGGCTGCGGCGATAAGCGACGACCGCGCGAATCCAATCGGGAAACGCGATGCCCGCGTGGCCAAGCGGGGCCGGTAAATCGCTGAATTCCAAATGCGTGTGCGCGTTTACGAATCCCGGCAGAATCGCGGCGTTTCCGAGATCGACGACATTGCCGCCCTTGGCCGCGGCGCTCGCAGACCATTGCCCGACCGCGACAATTCGGGACCCATCGATCGTCAGCGCCGCGTCGGCAATCGGCGGGGCGGCGACGGGAAACGCGTATCGGGCGCGGAAGATTTTCTGGCTGTCGCCCGCCGGCTGCAATTTCTCGCCGTCGTCAAGCATGCACCGCCTCGGCAGCTTCGCGGGCAATCGCTTCCTCGACCACTTCTTCCTCGGTGTGCTGATAGCGAAGCCTGCTGAACCAAGCCAGGATTCCGATTGTCGCCAATGCGGCGACCAGCACGATGCCCCCTTCGATCCACGGCATGAGCTTCGGATGGAGATTTTCCAACTCGGCGAGATCGCCTTGATATCGCTCTTGCAGCCACAACAGCGAGTTGTGGATCAGATGCACGAGCATGCCGGGCCAGATGCTGCCGGTTTGCACGGCGATATAGGCGAGCATGGTTCCGAAGATGAAGGCGGAAATGGATTGCTGGAGCACTTGATGGGTGACGGAGAAGAAAAATGCGCTAAGCAGAATCGCTCGCCATTTGTGCCCCGTATGCCGCAGGCCGGAGAGAATAAAACCGCGAAACGCGAATTCTTCGCACACGGCCGGCAACAGCCCGATCAGCAACGGCGCGAGCCACGCATATTTCGCATTCTTGATCAACAAGTTAAAAATGGCCTCGAGCGCCGCCACCTCTTTGCCCGGCGGGTAGATCGCCTGCAAAACATAACTCAGCGCGATCGACAGCGGATGCAGCGCGATGGCCAGCAACACCGCCATTGCAATCGCTCCCCAACCGGTGCGGCGAATCAATAGCGTCTTGGCCGGATCGCGAGCAAACAGCCCCGTCATCAGCACCGTCGGTACGACGACAATCGCCATGCTAACGACGACCAGCACGACCGCATCGGAATAGGTCGTCGGCAGCGGCAGCAGCAGCCCGACAAAGAATCCGCCGACGAGAATCAGCAGCCCGCAAACGACGGCGGCCGCGGCGGTGGGCGTGGCGCCGCGGGTGCGAATCGTGTGTTTTAGCCAGAGACGCAAATCGAGCCGTTCGCTTTCGCGGAACAGCACGCTCTCCTTGTTGAATTGATCCACTGCCCAACGCACCGCGATATAGCAACACGTGCCGGTCACCGCCACGACCGGCAACACCATCGGCAGCGCGTCGCGCCATTCGCCTTCCAGCAACAGACGCAGCAGCAGCACCAATCCGGTGAGCGGAATCAAGCTGGTGCCCAGCGTCAGATCGACTCCCGGCGCCATCGGCAAAATCAACAGCGGCATGGCCACCATCATGAGCGGCATCAGATAGTATTGCCCCTCTTTCGTGCTGCGAGCGACCACGGCCAGTGCGACGCATAGGGCGCTGAACAGGGCCGACACTGGCACCAGTGCGACGAGCATCCAGGCCACGGCCGACCATGGAGGGAAGCCCAATCCCGCCCCGAGCACCTTGCCCAGCGAGCCGATATGGCCCATCACCATCAATCCCGTGAATCCCATGCTGAGCAGATTCAAAAGCGACGTGGCCATGCTGAACAGCATGACGGTGAGCATTTTGCCGGCGACGATCTCCGAGCGTTCGGCAGGGCTGGAGAGCAAGGTTTCGAGCGTTCCGCGTTCTTTTTCGCCGGCGCAAAGATCGATGGCCGGATAAAAGGCTCCGGTCAGGGCCCAAATCAGCAGCACGAACGGCAATATTTTCGACCACAGGGCGGCTTGGCGTTGGCTCGGCTCGGCAATATCGGTGTCGGCGACGTTAAACGGTTGCGCTGCCGACGCCGGCACATTGCTGTCTTTGAGCGTTTGCTGGGCAATCGCCTCTTGCCAACGGTGGACCACCTGGCTCACGCGGTTGAATGCGATTTCCGATTTCTCTTTCGTCGAATTCCAATAAATCTGCGGCGAGGGAATTTCCGGAGAGGGAAGGTTCGCGGCGCTCGTTCGATCGCGACGCAATAACTCTTCGCGAAATCGCTTGAGCCGCTGCGAAAAATCGGGCGGAAAATAAACCACCACATCGTCGTTGCCGACGGCCATCCATTGACGACTCTGCTCGCCGATCGTCGCCTGCGATTTGGCGGCCGGTAGCTCATCGGTCCGCTTGCGCTCCACTTTCAGCAAATCGGGATCGACGCTTTTGTCGAACCATTGCGGCGCGAAGTGGTCGTCGTCCACGAGCGATGGAAACCCGGGCACGTTGGTCCAATCGACCACCAGAATCCGACTGGCATGCTCTTGCATGAACTGCGCGACCTGCACGAACGTCATCCCCAGCAGCGGATAGAGCAACAGCGGCAGCACGGCGATCATGAACAGCGTGCGCCGGTCGCGCAACTGATCGCGAACCTCGCGAAACAGAATCAGTTTGACGTTGGTCCAGGACAAAGCAGGGGCTAGGGGCGAGGGGCGAGGGGCGAGGGAAAAGAGCGGTGTGAATCAGAGTGGAGTGAGTAGCTCGCTTGCGGTTTCGCGCGCTGACGCGACGCGCGAAACCGCAAGCGGGCGACCAGCCTCGCTGCCAGGGGTGGGCATCAATGGTTTTCTCATAGGATTTCTTCCTGTCCGACTTCCTCGCCCCTCGCCCCTCGGCCCTCGTCCCTCGCTGCGTCATGTTGCGAAATTAGGCGAAAAAACAGCTCTTCGAGGTCCGATTCCTGGTAGGTGTCTCGCAAATGCGGCAGCGTGCCTTCGGCAAGGATGTGGCCACGATGAACGATCGCAATCCGATCGCAAAGCTTTTCCGCTTCACGCATGATGTGGGTGGAAAATAGAACGCACTTCAAATGATCGCGAAGGTCGGCGACGGTTTTTAGCAGCGCCCGCGCCACGAGCACATCCAGCCCGGCGGTCGCTTCGTCGAAGATCACGACCGGCGGATCGTGGACGATGGCCCGGGCAATCGACACTTTCTGCCGCATCCCGCTCGACATTTTCGAGCCGAGCCGGTCGCGAATTTCGTTCATCTTGAGCACGTCGAACAGTCGCTCCATCCGCTCTGCGAGCGGCTCGGGCTGCATGCCGTAGAGGCGGCCGAAATATTCGACCATTTCCCAGGCCGTCATTCGGTCGTAGATGCCCGTGTTCGCAGACATGAAACCGATTTGCCGCCGCACCAGAGACGGCTGAGTGACGACGTCGAAACCGTTGACGGTGGCGGTTCCACTGGTGGGGCGAAGCACGGTGCTCAAAATCCGCAGGGCCGTGGTCTTGCCGGCGCCATTCGGGCCGAGCAAGCCATAGATCTGGCCGGGCACGGCGTCGAAGCTGATGCCTCCCAGGGCAACAAAGCTCCCGCGCCGCAAATCGGCATAGTGCTTCGTGAGATTGCTGACGTGGATCATGGTCGGCCGATGCTTGGGAGCCGCAAGATGCGTCGTGCGCCTCGGGGCCGACGATGATGAACCGCCAGGCTCGGTCTCAAAATTCGCCCGACCCGCACACTAGCCCGATGCGTTTGCGAGGAAGACCTGCAAGGGCGGCATCGCTGGGCTGCATGACGGAAAAAGCCGAATGCGCATTGGCTCGAGGCGCTAACCCGGGCGAGCGGCGATGGGGCGCGCCCTGGCTTAGGCTTCGGGCTAGTGGTTTGGGACAAAGTCTGGTTCCTTTGATTTCCGACGAAAGGGGCGGCCATCGGTTGGATCTCCGCCGGTCATCAACCCAAGCCGCATCGGTCGGCGCGCATCTTGAGCCCACGGCTAGTTTAGCTTATCACGGCCTTGAAGCGCATGGGGGCAGGAAGAGCGCGCCCCGCGAACGTTGGTCCAGATCAGACAAGGCAATATCGGCACTTTCGAAAAATCGCGGGAACTTGGCCGACGGTTTGGGCGTCTAACCGCTGCCAAAGGTACAATTTGCCCAGCGGCGCGGTCGATTTTGTCCCGCCACGGCCCGCCTGCGCCCAATCCCCGTCGTTCTTGTACAAGGAGTTCTGGCGATGTCGCGCAATATTTTCAAACTGCTGCCGCTCGCGCTTCTCGGCCTGATCTTTGTTCTGCCGACCGCAAGCGCCGCCGCTGCCGATGGCGACGCTCCGCCACCCAAAGAGAACGCCGGCGAAAAGCCGGCCGCCGCCGCGTCGCTGCCATTGACCAAGGTGGCGCTGTTTAGCTCGGGTGTCGGATTCTTCGAGCACGATGGCGAAGTAACCGGCGACGCCCATGTCGATCTCCAGTTCAAGGTGCACGACATCGACGACCTGCTGAAAAGCATGGTGTTGCAGGATTTCAGCGGCGGCCGCATCTCCACCGTCAACTACGGCTCCAAAGAACCCGTCACCAAAACGCTCGAATCGTTTTCGATCGATCTCAATGGCCAGCCGACGATGGCCGACTTGCTCCGCCAGTTGCGAGGCGAATCGGTCGAGGTCGACGCTCCGCAACCCGTTACCGGCACGATCATCGGCGTCGAAAAACGCAAACTGCGCAGCGGAAAGGACGAAACCGTCGAAGTCGAGTTTCTCAACCTGCTCACCAGCGAAGGCTTGCGCAGCATCTCCCTGGAAAACGTCGTGCGGATCAAGTTGAACAATGCCAAGCTCAACAACGAATTGCAGCAAGCCCTGGCGGTGCTGGCCACGGCCCACGACACCGATAAAAAGACCGTGACGCTCCATTTCCTGGGCAACGGCAAACGGCAGGTTCGCGTGGGTTATGTGCAGGAAGCGCCGCTGTGGCGGACCAGCTATCGGCTCGTGCTCAAAGACAAGGCCGAACCGTTCTTGCAAGGCTGGGCGATCGTCGAAAACCCCACCGAGCAAGATTGGAAAGATGTTTCGCTGACATTGATCAGCGGCCGGCCGATCTCGTTCGTGATGGATCTCTACGACCCGTTGTATCTCACGCGTCCGACGGTGGTGCCGCAGCTATATGCTTCTCTACGGCCGCAAACCTACGATCAGGATTTGGCGAATCGCGAACGAATGTTTCACGGAGCGGAAGACAAAGCCAAAGCCGATGAGATGGCCGACGCGGAAGGGGCCGGCAGTTTTGGGGGAATGGCAATGCGGAAGGCCGCGCGGGCGCCCATGGGCGCTGCTGTGGCCGGCAGTCGGCCCCAAAATGGAGCGTTCGCTTATCGCCGCCAACTCGATCTGCAACAGGGAGGCCAATCGCTGGCCGAAGCGGCCAAGGTCGGCGAATTGTTCCGCTACACCATCGAAACGCCGGTCACGCTAGCCCGCCGCCAGTCGGCCATGCTGCCGATCGTCAACGAATCGATCAAAGGCAAGAAGGTTTCGATCTACAACGCTCAGGTCCAAGCCAAGTATCCGCTCAACGGCCTGCAACTGACGAATAGCACCGCGCTGCACTTAATGCAGGGCCCGATCACCGTGTTCGACGGCGGCAACTACGCCGGCGATGCGGAGATCGACGACGTGCAGCCCGGCGCCGAACGGTTGATCAGCTACGCGATGGATCTCGATACCGAGGTGGCCCCCGAATCGATCGGCCATCCCGAGCAGCTTGTGAGCGTGCGGATTGCAAAAGGCACGCTCTACGCCTCGCGCAAGTACACGCGCACGATGAAATACACGGTGAAAAACTCCGGCGCGCACGACAAAGACGTGCTGATCGAGTATCCCATCGATCCGAGCTGGAAGCTGATCGCGCCGGAAAAGCCGACGGAGAAAACTCGCGACCTGTATCGCTTTTCGGTCAATGCCGAGCCCGGCAAGCCGGCGGTCCTGTCGGTCGAGGAAGAACGAACCGATCAGCAGTCGTGGGCCGTCACCAATCTCGACAACGGCACGATTCTGTTCTACGCCCGATCGCAAGCGACCACGCCGAAAGTGAAAGACTCCTTGGAGGAAGTGATCAAGCGGAAGGAGGCGATCGAGCAACTGGCCCAGAAGCGTCAGCAGTTGGAGCAACAAGTGCGGGTGATCGACGCCGATCAGGCCCGGATTCGCCAAAACATGCATGAGCTCGATCATACGCTGAAGATCTACAGCGACTACGTCGAGAAATTCAGCAAGCAGGAATCGCAGATCGACGCGTTGCACAAGCAAATCGAATCGCTGCAAAATGATGAAAACGGGGCCCGTAAGAGCTTGGATGATTATTTGCTGAGCTTGGATTTGTCGTGATGGCCAGGGGCCGGCGAGCGCGGCAACCGGGATTCGCCCTGGTTGCCGCGCCGCTGCTTTTTTTCGCTGTTTAAGACCAGATGATTGCCGCTCCTGGTTTGTCCGGCAGTGTGCCTCACGCCAGACCGCCGACTGCCGGACAAGCCAGCAGTGGCACCCGGGAACACCGAACCCAGTCGCCAGCGAGCAGTGATTCCGCATGCCATTGCAATTGAAGTGTACTGCCGCCTCCCGACTTCCGATCGATTTTGCGGGGATAATTCCCGAGCGGATTCGCGGGCATTCGCTTGCGGAAATTGAGCGAACCGAAATCTTCTGCGGCAATCGGCGATTGCCGCTCGTCGAATTATTCTCCGTTGCCGGCGAATCCGCCGACGGTGGGATTCATTTGACGGGCGATCTGTCGAGCGTGCATGGCATCGGATGCGGAATGACGCAGGGCGTGATCCGCATCGAAGGTAGCGCCGGACGGCATCTGGGAGCCGAGATGCGCGGCGGCAGGATCGATGTTTTCGGCGACGCCGGCGATTGGGCCGGCGCGGAAATGCGGGGTGGCGCGATCCACGTCCATGGCAATGTGGCCGATCACGCGGCCGGGGCTTTTCCCGGCAGCCTCCGCGGCATGACCGGCGGCGAATTGCTCGTTGCAGGCAATGCCGGCGATAACGCCGGCACGGCGATGCGGCGCGGACTGGTGGCCATCGGCGGATCGGCCGGCGACGGCCTCGGTTCGCGGATGATCGCCGGCACGATCATCGTCGGCGGCCAATGCGGCCGGCACGCCGGCGCCGCCATGCGCCGCGGCACGATCGTGCTCATGAATCCAGCAAGCAACGGCGCGATGCAGCTATTGCCGACGTTCGTTCGAGCGAACCAATGGAACCCTCCGTTCCTTCGGCTGCTGCTTGTGAATCTCCAGAGCGCCGGTTTTGTGCAAGCCGAGCGATGGATCGACTCGGATTACATCGTTCACCACGGCGACCAGTTGGCCCTGAACCGGGGCGAGATTCTCGTTCGAGTGTAGCCGGTCCAGCTCGACTGAAAAGCAACTTCTCCGCAGCCCCTCTCCCCTCGCGGGAGAGGGCGGGTGAGGGCTTCGAAAAGCGGAAGTTATTTTTCGGCCGAGCCTTATTGATTCGCCGCGGCCTTGGCCTTTTTTGGCGCCTTTGCGGGCGGGGCGCCGCTGTCGTCGGCCTTCTTCTTGGGCTTTGGCGCCGGCTTCGGATTGTCGGCATTGTCGGCCGCGGGCTTCGGATGGCTGACTGCCGCTACCACTGGTTTCGGCGGCATCGCCATCTTCTGGGTCGGGTAGTAAGCCGGCTCCGGCATCAGCGTTTCATGCAAACATTGCAACATGCCGCTTTCGCTGGAAAGCAGAATGCGGTCGGTTTGGATATTCGTGAGCGGTCGAACATCGGTCGGCAGCGGAATCGTGTCGAGCGTGCCCCCCGCCTTGCCGTCGAGAATCAACATGCGGTTTAATCGATCGACGGCGTAAACCTTCGTCGGACTGGCCGCGAGAAATTGCCGCGGGATCGAGTTAACCCATTCTTCATGCCCATCGGCGATCGCAGCGCAGGCCAACCCAGCGTCTTCGGGTAGCGTGTAGACGACATTTCGGATGGCAATCGGCGCTTCGCGAATCGGCGAACCGATGGGAGATTTCCAGATCAGAGCGCCTTCGGTATCGCGGATGCAAAACAGGTCGCCATCGGAATTCGCCGCAAAGATATAGGGCGAATGGACGGCCAGTTGCGCCGCGGCCGGGCCTCCCAGATCGACCTCAAATTTCGGAGTAATGCCGTCGGGCATGGTGAGGTGCACCGAACCGCGATCGGAGATCCATGCCACACGCTGGCCGGCCACGACCGGCGGATGCTCATTGCGGCCGGAGCTGGTGACATAGGTGACGCCCGCGTTCATGTCGTTGATCGCGTAGGTCTCGATATGCCCGTTGGCGGTTGGCACGTAGACGAACTCTTCGGCGACCATCGGGCCGTTCTTGGGCAGGTTGCGCAAATGGGTCGCCCACGCCTGTTTGCTCTTTCCGTCCATATGGGGCCGGCCGTCGGCCCGGTCGAGCAAGTACAATTGGGTGCCGTTGACGACCGCCACGACAAGGTTGTCGGGCATCGGCCACACGGTTGCCGCCGCAGGCGATTTCGGCTCGGTTGCCGGTGGCGCGGAACCCTCGTCGGCGGGCATTGGTCGGGCGTCGCCGGCGGCGACTGCATTCGCCGCGCCTCCGTCAGCGGCCACCGGCGCGGCCGCATGTCCGGCGGCGGCGCCCTGCTTCGCCTTCGTTTCCGGTTTCCAATGGGCCTTGCGAAAAACCGGATTTCCATTGCCGGCCGCCGGAAAAGTCGGCTGGCGCGGGTCGCCGACTTGGGTCGACCAAACCAATCGCCCCGTTTCCGCATCGACGGCCATCACCTCGGCGTTGGTGGTGGTCACAATCAGCAGATCGTCGTCGGGCACGACGGCCACGATTTTCGAGCGCATTCCGGCCAGCGGCAACTGCATGAACCACGAGCGCGTCAGCCCGTGCCGCTCGACGAGCGATTGAGGGACCAGAATTTCGCCGACGTTTTCAGCCCGTGTTGGGGTGGCCGATAAAACCGCGGCGGCAAAAAGGGCCAAGCCACAAATCAAAATCCGAGAAACGCGCATGGCGATGCCTCTAGCGAGAGATTTGCCGAGTAGGTCGAGATTCGAAATTCGCGAAATGTACGGACGAGAACGCGGAATGCCGTCCATTCCATCATAATTGGACAATTCTCGACATGGAACAGGGGATGGAGCCGGCCATCGTTGTTTGGGGAATTGTTTGCTACGATACAGCCGCCTGACTCCGGGCCGATTTGTGCTGCATCGTTGCGAACAACGCTCCGGAACCAACCCCCGCTTCTGCCCCAGCCAATTTTTCTAATGAGCGGTCCTGCACTTCTCAGAATGGAGCGCATCGCGAAACGGTTTGGCCGGACCGTTGCGCTTGGCGAGGTGACGCTCGACGTTCGCCTTGCCGAGGTGCATGCGCTGGTCGGCGAGAATGGGGCCGGCAAGTCGACGCTGATGAAAATCCTGGCCGGGGCCGAAATTGCCGATAGCGGGTCGATCGAATTCGCTTGCCGGCCCTTCGCGCCCCGCGAGCCGCGCGATTCGCTCGCCGCCGGCATCGCCATGATCTACCAGGAATTCAATCTGGCCCCGCATTTGTCGGTCGAGGCCAATCTCGTGCTGGGGCGCGAACGGGCGGCCGGGCATGTGTTTATCGCCGGCCCCCTGGCGGCAATTCTCGGCGGTCCGGAGCGGCGGCAATGCCGCGCCATGCTCGATCGGCTCGGAATGCGCGTGCCGCTCGATGCCCGCGTGGGCGATCTGGGCGTGGCCGACCAGCAGATGATCGAAATCGCCAGGGCTTTGCTGGGCGGCGCGCGGTTGGTGATCATGGATGAGCCGACCAGCGCACTCGCGTCGCACGAAGTGCAGCGGTTGTTCGAGATCATCCGGCAACTGCGCGGCGATGGAATCAGCGTCATCTACATCAGCCATTTTCTGGAAGAGCTCGATCAAATCGCCGATCGGCTGACCGTGCTGCGCGATGGGCGGACCATCGCCACCGGCGAACTACGCGACTGGCCGCGGCAGCGAATTATCGAAGCGATGGTCGGCCGCAAGGTTTCGGAAATGTATCCGCGCGTCGAACATGAAATCGGCAAGCCGCTATTGGAAGTCCGCGATTTGGCCGGCCGAAAAGCGCCGCGCCGCGCAAGCCTGACGCTCCATCGTGGCGAAATCCTCGGCCTCGCCGGGCTCGTCGGCGCCGGGCGCACCGAAATGCTGCGCACGCTGTTCGGGCTAGACCCGCGCCGCGGCGGGCAGGCCACGCTCGAGGGCGTGCGCATCGAGCGGTTTACGCCCAGCGATTGGAATGCCCGCGGTGTCGGCATGTTGAGCGAAGATCGCAAGCGCGAGGGCTTGGCTCAAAATCTGTCTTGCATCGCGAATATCACACTGCCGGCGGTCTCGCGCAACTCGCGGTTTGGGTTGGTCGGCCGGCGGAAGGAATATGTCGCGGCAGGGGAAGTCGGCCGCACGCTCAAGATCAAATGGGCGACCCCGCGCCACAATGTTGCATCCCTTAGCGGCGGGAACCAGCAAAAGGTGGCCATGGCTCGGCTCCTATACACCAATGCCGATGTGCTGCTGCTCGACGAGCCGACGCGCGGTATCGACGTCGGCGCGAAAGTGGATCTCTACCGCGCGATCGGCGAATTGGCGCGGCAAGGCAAGGGAATTATCGTGGTCAGTTCGTATTTGCCCGAACTTTTTGGTGTCTGCGATCGGATTGCCGTGATGAGCCGGGGCGTGCTATCCGCGGCAAGGAACATCGGCGAGTGGACGCCCGAAACGGTGATGCACCTCGCCGTCGGCGAATGACCGGTTCAGCAACTTTTTGACTCCAGCCATGCCGAACGACGCGAGCAATTCCGACTTCCCCTCGCCCACTTCGCCGCGTCCCGTTGCGGGGGACGGCGAAGCGGCATTGCACGGATTGCTGCGTTCGCTCGGCAGCGTTGCCGGGCCATTGATCGGGCTGGCGCTCGTGATCCTGATTTTCGGCGCGTGGCAGCCCTACACGTTTCTTTCGGCGAAGGCCTTTCGCAGCGTCTTCGAAAACAACTATCACTATTTGATCGCCGCGATCGGAGCAACTTTTGTCATCATCACCGCCGGCATCGATCTATCGGTGGGCAGCACGATGGGGTTGGCCTCGGTCTGTTGCGCGATGGCCGCCGCGGGGACTCAGTTTCCCGTTTTCGATTGGCAGCGAGCGCTGGTGATCGCCGGCGGAATGGCGCTCTTGGCCGGCCTGTGCGTCGGCGGTTGGACATTGCAACGCGGCTGGCAGCGGCTGCGGGCCCTGCGCTGGGCGGTCGGCTCGGCGGCAGCGGCGGCTATTGCCGGCATTTTGATCTGGCGGCTGTTGGCCGGGGCGACGATAGCGCCGATGCCGGTGTCTGCCGCGCTGCTCGTTGGCGTCGCCGCCGGAGCACTCGTGGGGCTGCTAAACGGCACGTTGATCACCACGCTTTCGCTCCCTCCCTTCATCGTCACATTGGCAACGCTCGGCGCCGTGCGCGGACTGACGCTCTATATCACCGGCGGAATCCCGGTGCCGAACTTGCCCGACAGCGTTTCGCAATTGCACTATGGCACGTGGCTTTTCGGATTGTCGCCGAATCTGTGGATCACGCTTGCCGTCGTCGTGGTGTCGATTCCGCTGTTGCATTTCACCGTGTTCGGCCGATATGCATTCGCGATCGGCTCGAACGAGCGAACGGCCCGGCTGTGCGGCGTACACGTCGAGCGGTGGAAGACGCTTTGCTATATCATCGCCGGCGCGACGGCAGGCCTTGCCGGGGCGATGATGACCGCCACGCTTGGCGGCCGGCCGACGAATTTCGAGGGGCTCGAACTGACGGCGATCGCGGCGGTCGTGATCGGCGGCACGAGCCTGTTCGGGGGCGAGGGAACCGTGGCCGGCAGCATCTTGGGCGTCTTGATGCTCGGATTCTTGAACACCGGCTGCACGATGGCCAGCCTGAGTTCGTATGTGCAGCCGATTTTCATCGGGGCCACGATCGTAATCGCTGCCGCCATCGACCGCTTCCGCCATTTAGGCCGGTGATGCGGCTGCTCGCGGGGCTCCGGCCTGGGCTGGTCGAATCGGCCTTTCAGGCCGAGACGTTCTCGCGGCAAAAACCCCCTCACCCCCGGCCCCTCTCCCGCAGTGGGGAGAGGGGAGAAGACGCGCGACGTCGATCGTGCAGATAAATCGGTTTATCCTGCGCGACGAGTGCGAATTCCCGCCCGGCACCGAGGGAACGATCGTCATCACGGTAGACGGCGACGAGCGGAAAACCCACGGCACGGCGGCGCGGCTTGTCAGGCCAGGCCGCGCAATCGGCCCACGATGAGCGACGCGTTGTGGCCGCCGAAACCAAAACTGTTGCTCATGGCGATCGGCACGTCGCGCTCGCGCGGATGATGCGGCGTGTAGTCGAGGTCGCACTCCGGGTCGGGAGTGTCGAGATTGATCGTCGGCGGGATGATGCCTTTGCCGACCGCCAGAACGCAGAAGATCAATTCCACGCCGCCGCTCGCCCCCAAGAGATGCCCCAATTGGCTCTTCGTGCTGGAAATGCTCAGCTTCTTGGCGTGCGGGCCGAAGATCGTTTTGACGGCCTTCGTTTCCGCCAAATCGCCGAGCGGAGTGCTGGTGCCATGGGCATTGATGTACACGATCTCGTCGGGCGGCAGCCGCGCGTCGGCCAGCGCTCGCTCCATCGCCTTGGCTGCGCCGACGCCGTTTTCATCCGGTGCGGTGATATGGCTGCCATCGGCGCTGGCGCCGTAGCCCAGCAGCTCGGCGTAGATTTTTGCACCGCGGCGGCGGGCGTGTTCGAGTTCTTCGATCACCAGCAGGCCGGCCCCTTCGCCGAGCACGAAGCCGTCGCGATCGCGGTCGAACGGGCGGCTGGCTTTGGTGGGCTCGTCGTTGCGCTCCGAAAGGGCCCGCATGTTCGAGAAGCCGGCGATGCCCATGGGCGTGATGGCGGCTTCGGTGCCGCCGGTGATCATGATGTCGGCTTCATCGCGCTCGATGGTGCGAATGGCATCGCCGATGGCGTTGGCGGCGCTGGCGCAGGCGGTGGCCACGGCGGTGTTCGGGCCGCGGAGGCCATATTCGATCGACACCCAGCCGCTGGCCGCGTTGACCATCAATTTGGGGATCGTGAACGCGGACACTTTATCGGGCCCGCGCAGCACGAGCCGCGAATGCTGGGCTTCAATTTCGTTGAGCCCGCCGATTCCGGAGCCGAGGATCACGCCACAGCGGAAGGGATCTTCGCGCGAGAAATCGAGGCCCGAATCGCGGACCGCATCGATGCCGGCGACGAGGGCGAACTGCGTGAAGCGATCGATTCGCTTCTCGTCTTTGCCGGAGATGTATTCGCCGGGCGACCAATCGTAGATATCGCCGGCGAAGCGGACTTTGTACTGCGTGGTGTCGAACAGGCGCAGCGCATGGATGCCGCTTTCGCCACGCAAAATCCGCTGCCAAAGATCGTCGACCTTCAAGCTCAGCGACGTGACCGCCCCAAGACCGGTTACGACAACCCGCCGTTTCATGCGCACTCGGTCAGGATTGGGTTTTTTCGATATAATCGACGGCCTGGCCGACCGTGGTGATCTTTTCGGCTGCGTCGTCGGGAATATTGATGTCGAACTCTTCTTCGAGTTCCATGACGAGCTCGACGACGTCGAGCGAATCGGCCCCCAGGTCGTTGACGAAGGAGGTTTCGGGTGTAATCTGCTCCTTGTTCACCCCTAGTTGCTCGGCGACGATGTCGATAACGCGTTCTTTGACGGAAGCCACCTTCTGGTTCCTTCTGTTAGTCCGATTTGAGGCCAGGCATGAAGTGCACGCCCGGCCAAAAGGAGCAGCGATTTTCCTACCGCTCCGTGTGCCGCCTTCCTGGTAAGCCCACTAAGATAGAGGAATTCCGCAAGTCAGGTCAAGATATAGCGATTTTCGCCTCTGGTGTCCAGACGGAAGGCTGTGAGGCTTGAGACTGTGAGGCTTGAGGTACGCGGGCATGTCGGACGCTGGCGCGTCCTCACGGGGAAGACTGTGAGGCTGTGAGGGGCGTGAGACTGTGAGGACGCACAAGCGTCCGGCCGTTTCTTCGTCCCTCAAAGCCTCGCGTCCCTCAAAGCCTCGCGTCCCTCAAAGCCTCACAGCCAAAGCCTCATAGCCTAACGCCTCATAGCCTTCTACACTGCAAATCCGCCGTCGACCACCAGCACTTGGCCGGTCACGTAGCCGCTGGCCGGCGAGGCGAAATAGAGCACCGCATCGGCAACTTCTTCCACTTGGCCCATCCGCTTGGCGGGAATCATCCGCTTGGTGATTTCTTCCAGCATCACCGGGCCAAGCGCGGCGGTCATTTCGGTATCGATGAACCCCGGGGCCACGACGTTCACCGTCACCTTGCGGCTGGCCAATTCGCGAGCCACGGTGCGCGTGAATCCGATCACGGCCGCCTTCGAGGCCGAATAATTCGCTTGCCCCGGATTGCCCCGCAGCCCGGAAACGCTCGAAATATTGATGATCCGGCCGTAGCGAGCCTGCATCATCGGCCGTGTCGCGGCGCGGGTGAACAGGAATGTGCCACGCAGGTTCGTATTCAAAACTTCGTCCCATTGCTGGTCGGTCATCCGCGGCAGCAGCGTATCTCGGGTCACACCGGCGTTGTTGACCAAAATATCCAATCGGCCCCAGCCGTCGGCAATCGAATCGACGAGCTTTTGCACCGCTTCGCCATCGGTGACATCGCCGGGCACGGCCTCGGCCGACCCGCCCGCGGCTTGGATCGCTTGCACCGTTTCGGCAAGCTTGTCGACGTTTCGAGCCACGCAGGCGATGCGCGCCCCGCAGCGACCGAGGGCCTCGGCAATCGATCGGCCGATGCCGCGCGATGCCCCGGTCACCAGGGCGACTTGCCCAGCCAGATCGACGGTGAGGCGGGGAACGGGAGCATTGGGATCAACGGGTTTCTTGCTCATCGTGATGGCTCAATTTTTGTAGGTCAGGCTTTCCGGCCTGACAAAGAACCGTGAGAACCGGATAGCATTCTCGTTCCTTGCGGCAATTCGCGTCAGGCTGAACAGCCTGACCTACTGATCGAACGTGCCGTGGCACGGAATCTTGCGCTCGATGCGCTTCAGCAGTCCCCGCAGCACGCGGCCCGGCCCTACTTCATAGAATTCATCGCAGCCGCTGGCAAGTAGCGCGCGCTGCGAATCCTCCCATAATACGGGGCTGACCACCTGCCGCACCAGCAAATTGCGGATCTCTTGCGGGTCGTCGTGGATTTGCGCGTCGACATTCGACACGACCGCAATCCGCGGCCGCCGAATCGGCGCCTCGGCTAAGGCTGCCGCCAATCGCTCGACGGCCGGCTGCATGATCGACGTGTGAAACGCGCCCGCCACGGCCAGCGGCACTGCCCGCATCGCACCCGCCGCCGTTGCCATCTCGGCCACTCGGGCACAGGCTGCCTTGGTGCCCGAAACGGCGATATTCCCTGGGCACAACAGGTTGGCCACTTGCAAAAGCTCGCCCCCGCTGGCGTCGGCACACAGTTGTTCCACCGCCACGCGATCCAGGCCCAAAATGCTCACCATGCCGCTGGGCATTCGGTCGGCCGCGTCTTGCATGGCTTCGCCGCGTGTTTGCACGACACGCAATCCATCTTCGAATTCGATTGCGCCCGCGAAAACCAGTGCCGTGTATTCGCCGAGGCTCAGTCCGGCAGCCGCCTGGCAGTTTTCCACCGCTGCGGGATTGCCGGCTTTCAGCGATTCAACGGCCGCCAAGCCGGCGACGAACAGAGCCGGCTGGCTATGCACGGTCGAATCGAGCGCGTGCGCCGGGCCCTCGAAGCAGATTTTCGCCAGATCGTAGCCCAACAGCGAGTTGGCCCGATCGAACAGCGCCCGGGCGGCCGGCAGCGACTCGGCCAATTGCCGCCCCATGCCGACCGTTTGCGCCCCTTGGCCCGGAAAGAGGAATGCGATTTTGCTCAAAGCAGCGGAGGGGTTAGGGGCCGCGGGATGCGATCCAGCACGGGCACGGCGCGAAACCGCAAGCGAGCTACCCCGTCGATTGGCATCGGGGCTCGCTTGCGGTTTCGCGCAGTCGAATAGCCCAGGCCCCCGGGGTCATTCCTTGATTTCAACGACGGTGCGGCCCATGTATAGGCCGCATTTGGGGCAAATCATGTGCGTCGGCACAGCGGTGCTGCACTGCCGGCAATAGGTCAGTTGCCGCGGCTTCTTGGCATCGTGGGCCCGCCGGCTACCGGTTTTGGAATTCGACTGTCTGCGCTTTGGAACGGCCATGATCGCTCACCCAACCTGAAATCCCCCGGTCGCATTCCGCCGGGAAAATGCAAACCGCCCAATCTAAACGCGGGCTACGGGGGTGTCAAGGCGGTGAGAGGCATCGACGAAAGTTAACATCGCTCGCCGTTTCCGGTTCCGTCGGTAGGACGATCGCCCATTTGAAGCGTGCAACGAGGGGCCTATAATCCGCGTTAGAAGAGAGAAGAGGAGCGTGGTCCATGAACCGCAGTGATCGGCTTCAAGTGGGGGCCGTTAATTATTTGAATACCAAACCGCTGGTCTACCGGCTCGATCGGCTCGCGCCGCAGGCGCAAATTGTGTTCGATTTGCCGAGCCGGTTGGCCGATCGGCTGGCGGCCGGCAGTTTGGATGTGGCCCTGATTCCGTCGGTCGAGTTTTTTCAGAATCCCGATTATCGGATCGTGTCGGATGCTTGTATCGCCTGCCGCGGGCCCGTGTTGAGCGTAAAGCTGTTTAGCCGCGTCGCGCCCGAGCGGATCGAGCGGCTGGCCCTCGATGAAGGATCGCGCACGAGCGCGGCACTGGTGCGGATATTGCTCAAGGAGCGATTCGGAGTCGAACCGCGGTTACAGCCGCTGGCGATCGGCGCTTGCCTCGATTCGAGCGATGCCGATGCGGTGCTCTTGATCGGCGACCGGGCCATGCACTCGCCTCCAGGACCGTTTGCGGAAGTTTGGGATCTGGGCGACGCTTGGGTCGCGTGGGCCGGGGTCCCCTTCGTGTTCGCGATGTGGACGGCCCGGGCCGACACGGAATTGAACGGCCTCGAAACGGCGCTTTCCGAATCGCGCGATCTGGGCGTTGCCCATGTGGCGGGCATCGCCGCGGTCGAGGCGGCGCCGCTCGGGCTCACGGTGCCGCAATGCGTTTCGTACCTGCGCGATAATTTGCACTTTTCCCTCGGCGACGAGGAGCACGCCGGCCTGAAGCGGTTCTACGATTTGGCCGTTGGCCTCGGCTTGGCCCCCTCGGCGCGGAACCTGGAAAATCCACCGCGACCTTTTGTAGGATCCGCAAGGCAATCCATCTAGACCCAAGTGCGCATTGCGAGCCCGCAGCGCAAGCAAGGATGCCGGACGGCATTCCCTTGCTAGCGCGACGTGCTCGGAGGCGCCGGCATCGGTCGTGGCCCAGGAACGACAAACAAGAAAATGAATGTCAAACGGCGGTTCACCCTCGCTAACGCGTCGGGCTTGTATTTTCCTCGTCCCTGACCCCTGACCCCTGACCCCTATGCCCTCCTCCCTCGAACCACTCTTGGAAAAAGCCGTCGCCGGCCAGCGGCTGTCGCCCGATGAAGGGCTGCGGCTGCTCGAGTCGCACGATCTGGCGGCGCTGGGCCGGGCGGCCGACGCCGTGACACGGCGACTGCATCCCGAGCCGTATCGCACCTACAACATCGATCGCAACATCAACTACACGAACGTTTGCACGGCCGTGTGCGATTTCTGCGCTTTCTATCGCAAGCCGAAGCATGAAGAAGGCTACGTGCTCGAGCGCGATGTGCTGTTGCAAAAAATCCAAGAAACGATCGATCTCGGCGGCGATCAGATTCTGATGCAGGGGGGCCTGCATCCGGAATTCAAGATCGAATGGTACGAAGACTTATTGCGCGATATCAAGCGGCATTTTCCGCAGGTGAATGTGCACGGCTTCAGCCCGCCGGAGATTCATCATTTCACGAAGGTTTCAAAATTGCCGCTACGAACGGCGCTCGAGCGGCTGAAGGCGGCCGGGCTGGGAAGCTTGCCCGGCGGCGGGGCGGAAATCCTCGTCGATCGAGTGCGCAGCGAAATCACCCGCGGCAAGGTGATGACCGACGATTGGCTGAACGTCAATCGCGTGTGGCATCAACTCGGCGGCCGCAGCACGGCGACGATGATGTTCGGCCATGTGGAAACGCTTGCCGAGCGAATCGAACATCTCGAGCGATTGCGACAATTGCAGGACGAGACCGGCGGGTTTACGGCGTTTATCTGCTGGTCGTTTCAGCCCGAGCACACCGATCTGGCGCATTTGCCGGCCGCGGGCTCGTTCGACTATTTGAAGACGCAAGCCGTGGCCCGGCTGTATCTCGACAATTTCGCGAACATCCAGTCGAGTTGGGTGACGCAGGGGCTGAAGATCGGGCAATTGGCCCTGGTGTACGGGGCCAACGACATGGGCAGCCTGATGATTGAGGAAAATGTGGTGTCGGCGGCCGGCACCGTGCACCACCTTTCGCTCGACGAAATCCGCGGCGCGATTTCCGAACTTGGTTACACTCCCCGTCGCCGCAACGTGTTCTATCAACTCGTCGATCAAGCGGCGTAGCGTTGCCCCGCTAAGGCTCGATCGAAAAATAACGTCCGTTTTCCAGACCCCTCACCCTGCCCTTTCCCGCAAGGGGAGAGGGAGTTGCGGTGAAGCGATTTTTCGTTCGAGCCTAGAGAACGCGGGCATGGCCGATCATCCGTGCGGCTCCGTCATGCTCCATGGATCGAGGGCGCGGGCGAGCTCTTCCTCCGGCAAAATCTTTTGGTCTTGGCAGAGCTCGCGGATGGTCTTGCCGGTGCGAAATGCTTCTTTCGCAATGGCTGCCGCCTTTTCGTAGCCGATGTGGGGATTCAGGCTCGTCACCATCGACAAGCTTTTTTCGACGCTCGCCTCGCAGCTTTCGGCATTGGCTTCCATCTCCGAGGCACAAAAATCGACGAACGCCTGCGTCGCGGCCGCCAGTAGCTGAATGCTTTCGAGCGTGGCGTTGCCCATCACCGGCATCATGATGTTCAATTGAAACTGGCCGCCCGACGCGCCCGAAATGGCCACGACCTGATCGTTGCCCATCACCATCGCGCACACTTGCATCATGCTTTCGCACATTACGGGGTTCACCTTGCCCGGCATGATCGAACTGCCCGGCTGCCGGTCGGGAAGCTTGATTTCATAGAAGCCGCAGCGTGGGCCGGAGGAGAGCCAGCGCAGATTGTTCGACACGTTGAAGAGCGTGGTCGCGATCGCCCGCAGGCCGCCGTGGCACTCGACCAAGCCATCGCGCTGGGCATTGGCCTCGAAATGATTCGCGGCTTCGACCAGCGGAATGCCGGTTTCCTCGGCCAGCGCGGCGGCCACGCGGCGGCCGAATTCCGGATGGGTGTTGATGCCGGTGCCGACGGCCGTTCCACCGGCGGGCAATTCATACACGGCCTCGGCCGCGCGCCGAGCGCGAGCCACCGACAATTCGATTTGCCGGGCCCAGCCGCCGATTTCTTGACCAAGCCGTAGCGGCGTCGCATCGGCCAAATGCGTGCGGCCGATCTTGATGATCTTGTCCCAAGCCTGCGATTTCGCTTCCAAAACCGATTGCAGCCGTTCGAGCGCCGGCATTAGTTGCCCATGAATGGCCACCGCCACGGCCACGTGAATCGCCGTGGGAAACATGTCGTTCGTGGATTGGCCCATGTTGACGTGGTCGTTTGGATGGATGGGCTTCTGCTGGGCGAAGCGATCGCCGCCGGTGAGTTCGATGGCCCGGTTGCTGATCACCTCGTTGGCATTCATGTTGCTCGATGTGCCCGAGCCGGTTTGAAAAACGTCGATCGGAAACTGATCGTCGAATTTTCCTTCGATCACTTCGCGGCAGGCGGCCAACAGGGCGTCGATCTGCGCCGCCGAAAGGGCTCGCTTGCCACTGGTGAGCGTGCCGAGATCGCGATTGGCGATCGCGGCGGCCCGTTTCACGCGGCCCAGCGCGTGGATCAGTTCCGGCGGCAGCGGCCAACCCGAGATCGGAAAATTTTCGACGGCCCGTTGCGTCTGCGCCCCGTAATACGCCTGGGCGGGCACACGCACATCGCCCATCGAATCGTGTTCAACGCGAAATTCGTTCGTAGCCATAAAGGAATTTCCTCCAGCCGAGGATCATAGCCGGTCGAGGATGATCCGCGAAAGATGGCGAATGTGTTGGCCGAGACCGATCGTCATTCGCAGGACCTATCCGAACGCGACCGCGGTCAAACTGCTATGCGGTCGGCGTGCGCCGAGAGGTCGAGCTTCCATCGATGAGGTCGGAATCGACGCGGCAGCAGAAACCAAACCTTGCCGTTGCTCAATTCCTCATGGAATGGAATCTGATGGCCGCGCATGTAGAGCTTGTAGGACTCAATCCACTCAGGCGGACAGGTAAGCACCTGCCATCTTGGAAAGACCGCGTCGCGAACTGAGCAGAGAAGGTCGTTTTCAACCAGATCGGCCTCGCCCGACGGATAATGGATGACCCCTTGCTTATCGACGCTGTGCTTGATATGCGACTTCTTGAGCAGCGCGAGCAAGCGGCTGTTTAAATCCTCATCACCAAACTTGAACGATTGCATCGTTTTCATTGTTCAGCCTTGTCAGTTCGGCCGCCGGTAACACCAAGTGTGACCACAATTGCAGCCAAGCGGATGCTGGCCTGGGCGCGTGGCAGCCGGCCCTTTGGCATGCCCCTTCCGACGCGTTCAGCGCATCCGCTCTTGTCGTGCCGAAGCCTGCGAAAACTTTTTGACAACCGCTGGGGCAGCTTCCGCGCGGCTTCGTCGTGCATTTCCATTGCCGGTCGGATCGTTTCTTGCCCACCAATCCCTCCGCGACAGCGACGACCAATAGGGTCGGTCCTATTCTGATCCGACACATTTTACCCGAGGTTGCGCAAACGGTCGAGCAAGCGATCTTGACGAGTGGCGTGCCGATCGACCATCAGATTCGATCATTTCCCGTGCAGCCGGCAACTGCCGTTGTCGCAATCGTCGGTGCGGCCGAAAAGGTATCGCCGTTTGGCGATCTGGCGATAGAGCCATTGCCACAATGGCAAGCTGCCGGGAATGTGCAACAGCGGCATCAGCCACCACAGCCGGCGCAGTCGCCGCGAGAGATAGCGGATCGCACCGGCGCCGCGATGCCGCACGCCGTTTTGGTCGACGACGTACATCTCTTTCATCAGCGCAGCGTGCGACAAATCGGGATACCGCCGAGCCACTTCCGGATCGTGCAGCGAAAGATAGGCCAGCCGATGCTGGCAATCCCACCACGGCAGCTTTCGCACCTGGGCCGTACACATGCGGCAATGTCCGTCGAAGATCACGACATCGGCGTCCGGCCGCTCGGCAGGCGTCGGCAGCGGTTTTTCAATGGTTTCGACGGTGGCCATAAGAGGTGTCCAAAATACTAGCCCGAAGCGTCAGCGAGGTGAAATACTACCCCGAAGCGTCAGCGAAGTGAAAAACTAGCCCGAAGCGTCAGCGAGGTGAAATACTAGCCCGAAGCGTTAGCGAGGATGCAGCGCGAACCGGCTTTCCACTTCCTACCATCAATCCTTCAACCGCTAAAAATTATACCGTACTAACCGCTGCCTTCATCCGGCCGGGGAAATTGGGCAATACAACCCATCTTTCCGAAACAGCGAACCGAACAAAAAAGCCGATTGCGATGCAACGCAAACCGTGCGGGGAACGTCTATAATGGCGGGCGGGCCGCTCTACCGGCTCTGTTGTCCGGCATCTCGTGCTTTCGCTCGGAGCAACCTTGAATCATGGACACGCTTCGTAAGCAAGTGGCTCGTGCCAGGCGGCGGCTGATTCTTGGGCAGTTTTTCGCCGCCTTGGCATGGTCGCTCTCCGCAGCATTGGCCGTGGCCGCGATTGGCTTGGCGGCCCGGAAATTGTTTCCGCTCCATCTCGATGGCCGGATCTGGGCGACTGCCTGGATCGGCAGCGCCCTGCTGGTTGGCTTCGTTGCGGCGGCGGTTTGCACCTGGCTCGCCCGGCGCGATCCGCTGTTTGCGGCGATCGAAATCGATCGGCGTTTCGCGCTCAAGGAGCGGGTGTCGAGCGTGTTGTCGCTCTCGCCGCGGGAATTGGAAACCGAAGCCGGGCAAGCGCTGGTGAGCGACGCGTTGCGGCGGCTCGAGCGCGTTGATATTGCAAGCCGGTTCGCCGTTCCACTCGGCAAGCGCAGCCTACTGCCGCTCGTGCCGGCAGTTGTGGTGTTCGGGCTGACGTTTCTCTCCGACAAAGTTCGCCCGACCGAAGCCGCCGCCACGGTGTCGCCGCAAACGGTCGCCCAAATCCATCAGTCGGCCGAGGTGCTGCGCCGCAAGCTGGAACAGCAGCGGCAGGAAGCCGCGGAAAAGGGGCTTGCCGATGCCGGCGATCTGTTCAAAAAAGTCGAACAGGGCGTCCGAGAACTCGCCAAAAAGCAAAGCGTCGATCGCAAACAGGCACTCGTCGACCTCAACGACCTGGCAAAGCAACTCGAGGCCCGCAAGAAAGAGCTCGGCGGCGATGAAAAGCTGAAGCAAGAGCTCGGCCAGATGAAAGACATGCAAAGCGGGCCGGCCGAAAAGCTGGCCGACGCCATGAAGAACGGACGATTCGAGCGGGCGCTCAAAGAACTCGAAAAGCTGCAAGACGCGCTCAAAGCCGACAAGCTCGACCCGAACGAGCAACAGCGAATGGCGCAGCAACTCGAGCACATGAAGCAAACGCTCGACCGATCGACCGACAAGCACCAGCAGGTGCAACGGGAATTAAAAAAGCAAATCGAGCAATTCAAAAACGCGGGCCAAATGGCCGACGCCAAACGGTTGCAAAAGCAATTGGACCAACTTCGGCAACAATCGCCGCAAATGAACGAGCTCAAGCAAATGGCCGGCAAATTCGGCCAGATTTCGAAGTCGCTCCAATCGGGAAAGCCCGGCGAGGCGGCCCAATCATTGAACGACTTGGCCCAGCAAGTTCAATCGCTCAAGCGGCAGGCCGACGAGCAAACCATGCTCGATCAATCGCTCGATCAAATTACCGATTGCCGCTCGTCGATGACCGGTGATAAGGATGGCAAGAACGACGGCGGCAAACAGCCCGGCAGCGGCCAACTGGCCAATGGCAAAAATGGCAACGGCAAAAAGGGCAAGAGAGCTAAAAACGGCAGCGGCCGACAAGACGGCAGCGAGCTAAGCGACGAAATGGCCGATGGCGATGCATTGCTGGAGGGCGGCCAACGCGACGGCAGCGGCAACGAAGTTGATGACAACGGCATGGTCGCCGGCGATGCGGCCGGCAACCAACGAGGCAGGGAATCGGGCCGCCGCTCGGAAGGCGCCAACGGCGTGAAATTCTACGACTCGAAGGTCGCCCAAAAAATCGGTCATGGCGCCGCGATCATCACCGGCGAAGCCGATGGGCCGAATAGCAAAGGCAACGTGCGGGCCGAAATCCAGGCCCAACTCGATAGCGCCAAACACGACGATTCCGACCCGCTCACCGGCCAGCGCCTCCCGCGCAGCCAGCGCGATTTCGCCAAAGAATATTTCGATTCGCTGCGGGAAGGGAATTAAATCAGCGGTAACGGTTCGCGACACTAGCCCGAAGCGTTCGCGAGGATGGCGCAACGCACAAGCCTCAAACTTTGAATGCACGGGATAAGGCTTCCTTGCTAGCGCTGCGGGCTCGACTTCGCAACACTGGCCCGAAGCGTTCGCGAGGCGGCGGCTGTATCGTCTGTCAATAATTCCTCGCTAACGCTTCGTCTCCGGTGGCACTGCTGTCGATCGCGAAATGCAAAGGTAGGCATCGTCTGTCAATAATTCCTCGCTAACGCTTCGTCTCCGGTGGCACTGCCGTCGATCGCGAAATGCAAAGGTAGGTATCGTCTGTCGATAATTCCTCGCTAACGCTTCGTCTCCGGTGGCACTGCCGTCGATCGCGAAATGCAAAGGGGGGTATCGTCTGTCAATAATTCCTCGCTAACGCTTCGTCTCCGGTGGCACCGCTGTCGATCGCGAAATGCAAAGGGGGGTATCGTCTGTCAATAATTCCTCGCTAACGCTTCGGGCTAGTGTGCTGATTGGCGAGGTTTGAGGGGTCGCCTACAATGCTGCGAGCAGTTGCATGTCGCCAACCGCACCTTCCACCCTTCACCCGAAGAAAACTCGCCCCCGATGAACACATCCCACGCGATCGGACTGCACCCGTTTTGCTTTTCCGCACTGACATGCCTGCTCGCTGCCGCTGCTTTGGCGAGCGGAGCGCCGGCGGCCCGCGCCGCCGACGACCCATCGGCCGATCACCATGCCAAGCGGGCCTTCGTCTACATCGGCCCGTACACCAATGGCACCAGCCGCGGCATCTATCTGTTTCGCCTGGATCGGGCATCGGGCAAGCTGGAAGCGGCCGGCGTGACGCCCAGCGACAATCCGTCGTATGTGGCGACCGATCCGGCGCAGCGGCTGCTGTTCGCCGTCGGCGAGATGGATCGTTTTAAGGGGCAGAAAGCGGGCTCGGTCAGCGCGTTTTCCCGCGACCCGGCCACCGGCGCTCTTTCGCCGCTCAATCAGCAATCGTCCGGCGGCGAAGCTCCCTGCCATCTCGTGGTCGATCACACAGGCAAGAATTTGATCGTCGCCAACTACACCGGCGGCAGCGTCGAGGTGCTGCCGATCGAAGCCGATGGCCGGCTCGGCCGGCCGAGCGATTTCGTGCAACATCGTGGCGCGGACGCGAATCCGGCGCGGCAGAAAAAGGCGCATGCGCATGGCGTGGCAATGTCGCCCGACAACCGCTTCGCGCTCGTGGCCGATCTGGGATTGGACCGCGTGTTCGTGTATCGCTTCGACGCCGAGCATGGAAAAATTTCGCCGAACGATCCGCCGTGGCTGGCCGCCGCGGCGGGGGCCGGCCCGCGGCATCTGGCCTTCCATCCCAACGGAAAATTCGTCTACGCGATCAACGAACTGAATTCGACGATCGCGCTGATGAGCTACGACGCCGCGCATGGCCGGCTGGAATCGCGGCAAACGATCTCCACGCTGCCGGCCGACGCCAAACTGCCCAAGACGGGCACCTCCTGCGCCGAACTGGTGGTCCATCCGTCGGGGCGATTTCTATATGGCTCGAATCGCGGCCACGATAGCCTGGCGATGTTTTCGATCGACCAGCAGACCGGCCGGCTGACGCCGATCGGCTACCAATCGAGCGGCGGCCACACGCCGCGCGGCTTCGACATCGATCCGTCGGGCGATTGGCTCATCGCGGCGAATCAAGACTCGGCCAATGTGGTCGTGTTTCGGATCGACCGCCAAACGGGCCGACTCATTCCGACGGGCATCACCGTAGAGGTCGATAAGCCGGTGTGCGTCAAGATTCTAGAATAGGGTTTTCGCACGTTCCTCACCCCTCACCCCTCAGTGGATGTGAAAGAATGGGGACAGGCACCTCGTGGAAAGCCTTTTATTCAGTCTTTTTCGACCGGCCCCGGAGCCAGTCCTCATTCTTTCACAAGCCCTCACCCCTTACCCTCACCCTATTCAATGTACCTCCGCAGCACGATTGCGCGGTTTACATTGTGGTTTTGGCCGCGTTCGTAGCCGACGGGGATCGAGCGGTCGAAGATGTAGAAGGCGCGATGGCGTTCGACTTCGCCGGTGTCGGAGCCGAGTTCCTCGCCCAGTTGGTATCCGTCGGGATGGCCCGCGTCGACCGATCCCCACGGCACGGCTTCGAAATAGCCGATCGTCAGCCACACGCCGAACACGTTCGACCGCGTGGTGACATTGTTCGGCAGCCGTTCCAAGCCTTGATAGGCGAAGTAGGAATTGCGCGTGGCGCTATTCCAATCAGAAACCGATGTGTTGCCGGCGAATAGCGGCGCCGTCGCGCTGTCGGGCGTCGAGCTGCTGGCCCGCATCAGCGTGGCATTTACATTGGCGTGCATCATCGCCGGGATCGGCACCAGATCGGCACCGGCGGCCGAGCGGAACGGATTGCCGAAATAGGTCGGCAGCGTCGTCGCCGGATTGACCACTGCGCCGGTCGCGCCGCCGTCGCAACGACGGCTATCGCAAAGCTGCGCAAACGTGGGAGTCGCGATTCCGTTCATCAGGCAGCTCAACACATTGGCATCGCTGATCGTGTTGAGGTTCAGCTTGCCCGGCTCGCGATAGTTCGAGACGTAGTTGAACGGCGGCAGGAAGTAGGCCGTCGGGGCGCCGCCGCTGCCATTTGCTTGGAAGTAGGTGGGGTTCAAATACGTTTCGCAACCGACAAACCGCGAGGGAACCTGCAGATAATCGAATATGCGATACAGATTCCACGACGTGCCTGCGCCATACGAGCTATTTGCCGAGTTGAAGAAGTTCAGCAAGTGGCCGAACGGGGCGCGGATATTGGCAGCGCCGCCGGGAGCATACGCATTCACTCCCGCCACGGTGAACGGGTTGGTGCTTGTCGGCGTCGTCGTGCCCGGCGTGTTGAACTCGAACAACAGCCGGTCGGGCGAGCTGGCCGGCACGTTGAGCAATTCCATCGTGCTGGCATAGGGCCGGGCGTTCCAATCGATCCAGGGGAACGGGTGCTGCGGATCGCCAATGTATTGCGCCGAGACGGCCTGCCCGGCTGCGAGGCCGGCAATCATTCCCGGGCCATAGGCTTGGTTCAAATAGCCCAGCGTGTGTTGCAGCCGGTAGGGGAAGTTGGGCTGCGGCGAGGCGGTCGAGGCGGCGATCGGCGTTTGCACTCCGAGCGAATCGCCCGATTGAATCGGCGACCAGATGTTGTAGGTCGGCGGAGTGGGAAGCGCTTGGGCATTGCTGCCGCCGCGCTGCCGGGTGTTGAAGTAGACGACGGGCGAAGTAGCCGGGGTGTCTTGCGGATTGGCGTTGCTCGGCACCTCTTCGCCGTTGAACACCGTCAGATCCATCGGCATCCAATCGACCGTGAGATACGGATTCCGCAGCGCGTCGTAGCCCGAGGTCGGATCGGCGAGGCGTTGCAGAAACGCGGTTTTGTAGTTTTGCGTCGTGCCGGTTTTGGTGATCGCGTCCTTCATCAGCGGGAAAGTGGCGTAGGTCGAGCCGTTTTCCTCGATCGGCTGATCGAGGAAGTATTCGCCCGAGTTTTTCTGCGTCAGATCGCCATACGCGCTGTAAAGGCCGGTCGACGCGTTGAGCACGGTGGGCTGCGGGTAATAGCTGCCGCTGGCGGGGAGCGGCTCGGAGATGTTGAAGCCGATGCCGACCGTGGTCTGCCCCGCCATTGCCGTGGAATTGGACCACACCGCGGCAGTCGGCGGATCGGCGGCGACGATCATTCCCACGGCCGCATTTGTCCCCGTCTTGTACGCTCCCGAGGGCGGGTTGGGGATGCCGTTGGCCGAACCATTCTGGTCGGCAACATAGACCGACGAACTGACCAGGATGGATTGCTTCGGCGCCTGGCCCCACTGCGGCGTTCCGGCCGTGGAAGTGGTGATGTTGCCGGACGAGCCGACATACGTTGTCGCCCGCGGTCCGATCACGGCATAGCTGCCGGGCGCAACGAGGACATCGCCGCTGCGGTTGTAATAGATTTGCGCCCCTGCGGCGGCTTGCCAGCCGGGCGAAAGATTCTGCCGCGTGGCGGCGGGCGGCGGCGTTTGCCCGAGCCAAATGACGCGCTCGATCGCCACATTCTTGGCGGCGGTGAATAGGTTCATCTGCTGCCAGGGCACGGCGCCAGCGGTCTGATCGGTCGTCGGCTCGAAGGTGGTCGTATCGGGATTGTTCGCCGACTGGGTCAACATGTCGTCATTCGCATTTGCTATGCGGCTCTGGCTGATGACGATCCGCCACACCGGGCTGCCATCGGGGGCCATGCGGCCAAGGTCGAGGCAGTATTGCCCGGCGGCATTCTTGGAATAAAGATCCGAGGGCGCGGCGCCTTCATACGTCGCGGTCACCAGCGGGTTCAAATTCGGATTGCGCGTGCAATTGATTTCGAGGAACCCCGAGCCTTGTGGAATCTCGATCTGGTCGAAGTTCGGCGAGCCGAGCGCTCCGCCGCTGTCCGGCGGCTTGTCGGCGATCTTATGTGGGCCGTTGGCGCCGTTGTCCCAGGCCGTGTCGCCGATTTTCTTATCGTGGAAGGCGAGCGTCTCGGTCAGCACCGCGTCGGGCGGCTTGCAGCCCCACACCACGCCGTAGTTCGGCGAGCCTTGGGACGTGTTCCCCGGATCGCCGTCGACCAGCCATCCCTGGTAGCCCTGCTGATAAATGTCCCATTGGTACACGAACGGCGTCATGATCGATGTCGCATCGCGGAACGAAACGGCGTTGATCGCCCATTGCGCGATGCGGCGGGCGATAAGCTGCTGCTGCTGAGCGGCTGTCAGTCCGGCTTCGGTCGAATAGCCGGCGAACTGCTGATCCGCAAACAGCATCATCAGGGCGTAAAGCTGCCGGGCCATCAATTCGCGGGCCTTCACGCCAACCGGCAGCCTAGTGGTGCTCATCAGCGGATCGGCCGGATTGATCGAGGTGTTCCAGTTGGTGAGATTCAGCGGCACGGCGGCGGAGAAACCCGAGCTACTTGGATAAATGCCTTCGACCGGATTCCAGGTTTCTGGATTCGCGTCCGGGGCGGATGGACTGTTCGAGCTGATTCCGCCCGGCGAATCCGGTACGCCGCCGGAGTCGGACCGGCCATTGCCGAACGGCCGATTGATATCCATCCGCAACCCCGCGATCATCTCCGGCGGCAGCAATTTGGCGATCTCGACTGTATTGCCGACCAGCGTGGGGCAATTCTGCGCGAACTTGGCGTTCAACAGATCGGTGATTCCATAGGCCCGATAACCGTTGGCGGCCAGTCCGGAGCGAAGGCCGCGCGGGGCTTGCAGGCTGGGGCCCGGATAGTCCCAACTGTCGGTGGTGATCTTGTTGCGCTGATTCGCGTTGGTTTGCACCGAGGTCAAAATGCTGTAGAGCCGTTGGGGCAGGGTGCGCCGATCGGCGTCGTATTGCCGCAAAATGGGTTCGAGCTCGCCGACGGTGAACGTATTGTCGATCTGCACTTGCGACACGTAGCGCCCGACGCGGGGCACGCTGCGATCCAGCCGGAGCGAGTAAGGCGCTTCGGCGATCGTGCCGCGGCTTTGAACTTCGTTGCTCCAATACGTGCTGCTTTGCGGGGTCGAGCCGGGGGTGATGAAGTTCACCTGCCCGCGCGGATCGAGCACCATGAGGCGCCGCCCTTTGAGATCGGGGGGCGACATGAACGTGGTGAGCGTGGTGAGCGGGTTGTCGGTCTGGGCCGCGACGATCGGATATTCGAACAGCTTGAGCAATTCCAGCGGACGGCAATAGGTCGTATTCGGCCAGGCCGAGAACGTGGTGGCCGGCGGGCCGCCGTAGCGCCCCGACCAGTTTCCCGTCCCTTCGATGATCGCCTTCACCTCGGCCGCGGAGAAAATGCCGTTCAGATTGATCTCGGCCGGACCGTAGCCCTGGCCGATCGGCTGGGCGTTGGCGCCGCTGAGGCTGCCGCTGCCAAGGCCGGCGATGGCGGCCGTGCCGTTCGCCGTGGCCGTGGCGCCGTTTTGAGTCGTGGGATAGACGTTCGTGTCGAAGTTCAACACGCTGCCATGAGCATTGACGTTGATACGGCCATCGAGATCGAGAATGCAGGGGGCAACGAGCACCTTGTAAGTGCGGCCGTCGCGGGCCGTCATCACCGGCAGGCCCGGATCGATCCAGATGCTATCGGGAACGCCGCCGCCGAGATTATCGACGTCGAACTGGCTTGCCGGATTGCCCGCGGCAAAGCTCGGGTTTGTGTTCGTGACGAACGCTTGATGATCCACCATGTTGGGTCGGAATGAAATCTTGCGGAGCAACTGCGCGTTGGTGCTCAGGTTCGGAACCTGTGTGTTCCAATAGTTGTAGAGCGCGGGGCGGAAAAACGAGGGAAGGATGCCCGACTGGCTGATCGTGGTGTTATTGAGCATCAAGCCCAGGTAGCAGTTGTTGTAGTCGGGGGCGGTGTAATCCATATTCGCGCCGCCGGGGCCGCCGGGGTCGCTGCCATACGTGGCATTGCCCTGAAAACCGACCGGATTGAGCAATAGCGCGTAGGGCCAACTCTGGTTGTTGGTGGTGGAATCCATCTCCATCGCGTTGTTGGCCGGGTCGGTGGCGTTGGCGGGCGCGGTGTTGTAGCCGCGGCCCATGCCGCAATACGGTCGGCCATTGATGAGAAACGTGTCGTTTGCCGCGGGGTCGTAGAGTCCCGCATCGGCCTGAAAGCGCATCACAGTCACCGACGGCGAGCTTCCGCCGGCGGAGGCGACGATCCGCGTGCTCAGGCCGGCGCATTGACCGGTGAGCATCGTGAGCACGCAGCCTTTGTAATAATTCGGCGTGGAGTTGAAAGTCACGGACGTCCCATTGACGTTCAGCCCTGTGGGCGTGAATTGGAGGAATTGTCCGCCGGCTTGCGGCGTCGGAGTGCCGCTCACGGTGCCGCGGAAGCTGACGTTGCCGTAAATCCCTTCCAACAGGCTCCACGAGCGGAACGGCGAATGCGGATCGTTCGTGTCGCGGAAGAGCACCATCGCGATTTCGTCGAGCAGAAAATTCGGCGGATCGCTCGAACGCTCGAAGCGCGCTTCATTCCGCGTCATCGATCGTTCCTTGCTGGCCACGACCGCATAGGTGATCGCCAACAGCAGGAACATGAATAGAACACAGAGCACGACGAGCAGGAGCACTCCGTGGCGACGGCGGCGGCGGGGGCGGCGGTACATGGGAGGGGTCAGGGGTCAGGGGACGGGGGTCAGAGACGCAAATGGAAAGCAATTCGAGTCTTGATCGAAGCGAGCGTTCGAGGCCGCAGAGCATTTTTCGAAGTTCGGCCGCCTGGGCAAGGATCGCCTCGATCTGTTCTTTGTCTCCATAGTTCAGTTTGGCTGCGAGCAGCAATTGCGTTTCGACTTCGGCGAGGGAGCCCGCCGCGATCGACAAATGATGCAAGAACTTTTTCGTACTGCGACGAGTGTTTCCCTCCGCGATGTTCGAGGGAATCGATACGGACGCACGTTGAATTTGGCTGGACAGGCCATACAGTTCATGTTTCGGAAATCGCGATGTGAGTCGGTACACATTGGCGGCAATTTCCATTGACAGTTGCCAAACCTTCAGTTGCCGAAAGTTTGAAATCGGATCTTCACGTCTGCCCTCGTCTCTGATCCCTGGCCCCCCGACCCCCGGCCCCTTCCTAGTTCGTCCACAGCGACGGCCCCTCCAGGCGCACGGTTCGTTCATACACCGCGCAGGCGCCGTCGTAGATGAATGCGTACATGCTGCCGGAGGAGACCAGGGGCAGATTCAAATCGGTGCCGGCCACGGTGACGTTTCTCGTCCACGAACTGCCCGACCCGGCTTGCGGCCCGGCGTTGAGGATGCGATACCAGCGAAACATCGGCCGCGTCAGAGTGCCGTAGGTGGCCGATGGGCTGAACGTGGTGATCTTGCCGTTGCTGTCGGCGGGCACGTCCTTTTGCATCCAGCCGAGCATCAGGCACTCGCCGACGCGGAGATTGAGCGCGGCCGACGACGAACCGCTGAGCGTAATGTCGCCGCCGCCGTAGCCGCTGCCGCCGACGGCCGTCACCTGGCATGCCCGCTCGGTAGGCGGGTTCGGAGCCGCGGCCGTGTAGGGCGATTGGGCAAATTGCCGTTGATTGAACACCACGACCGACATCGTCATCAGGTTGCGATTTTCGGTGGGCTGCCAATCGCCGTAGACGGGCACGAGCGTCAGCATCCACGAATATTGGCCGATGAATTCGCGCTTCGTACTGATCGAGTTGTAGCCGCCGGTGGGGAGCAGGTCGTCGTTGGTGGTCGAGATCGTGAATTTCATGTCGTCTTCCGACACGCAGGCCTGCGCCGCCGGCGAGCTGAACGCCGTGCCGGCGCTCGTCGTCGAAAGCGAAACGCCGGAGCCGAGCGAGCCGATCGTCAGCCGCGGCATCGTCGCTTGGCCGCCGCTTGCGAACGTCGTCACCGTGTTGCCGAATGCCGCCACCATCAAGGGATCGATTGCCACGGGCTGCAGATTCGGCTGGCCCACGGCGCTGGCGGTGGGGAAGGTCGTCGAGCCGTTCGACGTGGTCATGTAATACGAGCCGCCGGTGGTGAGCCACGATTCGGCGTGCAGCATTCCCCGGGCACGGTCTTCGCGAACGACCGCCTGCCCGAGAATGGCCTTGTGGTCATCGACATTGGCCCGCTGCGCCTGCAGCGCTCCGACCGACACCAGCGCCCCGACGCCGATCAGTCCGATGCCTAGCACCATGACGGCGATCATCACTTCCAGCAGCGTAATGCCGCGGCGGGAAGAAGCGAGGGGCGAGGGGCGGGGGAAGAAGGCGCGAAACCGCAAGCGCGGCGGAGGACCAAGCGGCGTGGCACCGCGCTTGCGGTTTCGCGCGTCCGTCGGAACGGGTACTATTTTTCCTACCCAACGGCGCGCTGCGCAGGCAATCCCCGCCCCTCGCCCCTCGCCCCCCGTCCCTCGCCCCTTCCTGTAGCCTGTAGCCTCTAGCCTGTTCATCAATTGCCTCCTGTGTTCTGGCTGCTGCGCGCGAGCCTGAGGCTGGTGATCACGTTGGCGGTCGTGCCGGTGGCAGCCGAGGCCACTTCGGAGGTAGTGACCAATCCCGATTGCCGGCCGACCGCGACCCAACGGGAATTGAAATCCTGCCAGTTGAACTGGTTCGGGCTGGTCGGCGTCGTGGCGGGCGGGATTGGAATGCTGTCGATCCGGCCGATCAGCAGATAAACACCCGAGACGGGCCGGAACACCTGCGTCGATGCCGTGGACGACACGATATACACCAGGTCGAGCGAACCGGTGGGGGCGAAGGTGATGATGATCTGGCCGGCGTCGCCCGCGCCGGCGGTAAACGGATTGTTGAAGCCGGTCATGCTGGAGTTGAAATCGGCCCCGGAAAATTCGAGATCGATCGCCACGCCATCGGAAAGCTGCACCGCCGAAGCGGCAGACTTGATCGGGCGGCGATAAATCTGAAACGGCAGACTTGCGCCGGGGGGATAGGTTTGCGTCGGATCGAGCGGCGCAATCGTGGCCGAGTTGCCGTTGATATTGCTGAGATAGAAGGATTCGCCACGGTAACTGAAGCGGATCACGTCGCCCGCTTGAACATTCGCATTGGTGAGACTGGCGTTGCTGAACGTGACCGTGCTGCCGTTGATGCTTGCCGTGGAAGTCAGCGTGTCGCCGAGATACGGGGGAGGAACTTCCGCGAGGTAGAGCTCCATCGCAGCCGACGAATTCACCACGGCCCCCGTGCTGTTCTTCAAGCGTTGAATCCACACCGCAGCCGGCCGGCCGCTCACCTCGGCTTGCGTTTGGGCCGTGGCCAGCATCGTGCTCAAAACACGCGCCCCTTCCCGCGCCCGCCGAGAGTCGCTGGCCGCCGACAACACCGGAATCATGATCGATGTGAGCAGTGTGACCAGCAGGATGACGACCATCATTTCAATAAGCGTGAACCCGCGACGCGGCGCCGCGGTCGACGCGCGAAACCGCAAGCGAGCCACAGCGCCGGTTGATATTTGTTTGAGGTTCATCGTCGTGCCCATTTTTGTTCGTCTGTCCTCGCCTCTCGTCCCTCGCCCCTCGTCCCTCCTAATGCACCCCCAGCGCCTGATTCGTGACATTGTCATAACTGCCGAGCACGCCGGTCGTGTTGGTCGGCGAGATTGCCGGGGTGCCGAGCGCATTCGACGTGCCGACATTCACGAACGGATTGTTCGGCGGAGTGGTTTGCGAATAGCGCAGCGGCGTCGATGTGTCGAGGGTGATGTCGTACAAGGTGTCGGGGCCGGCCGAAAAGATCAGCGGATACAAGGCAAAGGTGGCGGGCGGACTGCCATAGACGCCGGTCGGATCGGTTTGATCGCGGTCCGTGGAGTTCGCCGGCTGCAGCGGCGAATTGAAGCCGGGCGCCCAGCGCAGGAATTGAATCGGAAAGCCCCACGAGTCCATGAAACACTGCATCTTGGGATTCTTTGGATCGGTGCCGATATCGCTCTGCGAAAAGTTTTCCAGGATGTCGTTTTCTTCCAGGCCCATCGTGACGATCAAATAGAGGCAATCCGCGCCTTGATACGTCGCGTCCGTCGGGTTCGCACTCGTGTAATAGGTGTAATACGATTGCGCGGCGGCCGTCCGGCCCGATAGCACGGCAGGCGCGTCGGTGATGTCGGTCCAACGGTCGGGCAATTCCATCCGCATCAGCTCGCGGACCGCGTTGCAGCGCAGTTGCGCGGCCACGGCCGGCGAGCTTCCCGGCGTGATCTGGATCGGCAATCGGCGCCAGCGATACGATTCGTAGCGGTCCATCAGCAAGGTGTGAATTCGCGCGATGACCGCCCGCGTGTGAGCGATCTGGGCCGACTCCTGCGCCCCGCCGACCGCCACCGCCACCAGCGCCGCCAGGACCACCATGATGCCCATCGTCACCAGCAGCTCGACCAGCGTGAAGCCGGCCCGCCGAGCGCGATGCCCACGATCTTCGGTAGTGTGTCTGACGTTCATCGAAACAAAGTCCAGTAAATGCGGGTCTGCGACGTGGTGGTCCCTCGCTAACGCGTCGGGCTAGTTTTGTCCCTCGCTCGCGCGTCGGGCCAGTTTTGTCCCTCGCTCGCGCTTCGGGCTCGTCTTGTTTGTGGTTTTGGTGGTCACACTAGCCCGAAGCGTTAGCGAGGGAGGCCCCGCCGCGGGACTTATTTTTCTCGCGCCGCTTAATGCGGGGTCGAATCTTTCAAGTTGCTGGGCGCAAAGTTCGTCAGGTTGTCCAAATCTCCCTGCGTATAGCCGTTGCCGGACGGATACGATGGATACGGGCTGGGCGTCGACGACGCGCTGGTGTCGCCAAAGTCGCCGTCCAAGCCGGCGGAGATGATTTGGAACGTATTCGGATTGGCGTATAAGAGTTGCGGGCTGACGGTGGAAGAGCCGGTGTCTAGATAGTAGGGCCGGCAAACGCCGGTGCCGCCTTGATTGGCCGAGACGGTGTTGTAAGCGGCTTGCGTGGCGTAATTCTGGGCGGCGAAATAGACATACGGGGAGCCCAAACCGTCGGTCGGCACATACACTGGCGCGGCGGCGCCGGCCGGTTGCAACCGTGTGGTGTCGAACTGATACAGGGCGGTCTTCGCACCTTGTCCGGTAATCGGATGCTCCGGATCGGGGCTGAAGCCCGAGAGCCAAAACACAAGCGCTTGCGCCGCAGTCAATCCCGAGGGGATCGCGGCCGCTTCGGTGTTCGCATTGCAATGCGGAAACGCATGGGCCAAGTGCGCGATGACAAGCGGCATGCCGGTGCTCGAGAAGTCGGACGGCGGATACGAGCCATACTTTTCCTTATAGGCTTTCATCGAACCGTCGAGGGCGGCGATTTCCGCCGTGATCCGCGCTTCCCGGGCTCGTGCCATGACATTGACCAGCACCGGCGTCAGCAGCCCCACCAAGATCATGATGATCACGATCACGACCATCATTTCGACGAGCGTGAAGGCGGAGTGCCGTCGAAAGCCGAATGGCGAATCCTCGACGCGCGAAACCGCAAGCGAGCTTCGCGCCCCGGTCAAACCGCCGCGTCCCGCGTCCCGCGCCCCTCGTCCCGCGCCCCAAGCGTGCTTGCACATGATCGGAATTCCTTGGATATGGATAGTTCGCCTCCGAGGAGGCGGCAACATTTCGTAGCAGGCATACTCCGGATGCCGACTACCGAGAAGTTCGATTCGATTCCAAGTGGGCCATCACGGCACACGGAGTGTGCCTACTACTTTGCCGACGGCACACGGAGTGTGCCTACTACTTGCCGACGGCACACGGAGTGTGCCTGCTACTTTTTTTACGGCACACGGAGTGTGCCTGCTAGGTTGCTTATTTGCCGCCGCCGGCGCTCAGGTTCGTGATCAAGGCCACGAGCGGCATGAACAACGCGACGACGATAAATCCCACCGCACCGCCCAACACGATGATCAACAGCGGCTCCATCAACTTCGTCAAACTGTCGGTGAGCACCGCCACTTCTTCGTCGAACGTGTCGGCCACTTTATAGAGCATCGTGTCCAACTCGCCCGTCTCCTCGCCGACGTCGACCATGTTGACCACCAGGTCGTCGACGCAACGGGCGTTCATTCGCAGCACGTACAGGATCAATCCGATCGGGCCGCCGACGAACATCGTCCAAAACAGCACGCTGATGGCGTTGAACCTGGTGCGCGAATGTTCCTTGAGCGGCTTGGCAATGCTTTCGCCTTCGCGGATCGATTCGCTCACCTTGCCGTAGATCCGCTCGAAGACGGCGTTGCCGGAGGTTTCGCGCGTGATATTCAGCGCTTCCAGAATGGGCACGCCGCTGGAAACGAGGGTGCCGAGCGTGCGCGTCGTGCGGGCCAGGATGTTCTTTTCCACAAGCTGCCCGAATATCGGCACCTTAATGGAAAATGTATCCCATCCTTCGCGGCCGTAACGGAATTTGCGCAGCAGCTTGACGAACAGCCAGATACCGATCGGAAAACCTGGAATGGCCCACCAATAGTCGAACGCGGCGTGCGAGATGCCGATCAGCACCTTCGTCATCGTGGGCAGCTCTTGCTTGAAATCCTTGAAGATCTTCTCGAAGGCGGGCACGATCTTGATCATGATGAACGTCAAGATGCCGACCGCCACCATTACGACCACGATCGGGTAGACCATCGCCCCTTTGACTTTTCGTTTGAGCGATTGAGCTCGCTCTTGGAACTCGGCGAGGCGGCGGAGAATCACTTCCAGGGCACCGCCCGCCTCGCCGGCCTTGATCATGTTGACATACAGCCGGTCGAAGGCTTTGGGGCTTTTGGCCATCGCTTCGCTGAGCGTGGCTCCGCCTTCGATCTCGTCGCACACGTCCATCAGCGAATTCTTGAATCGACCCGGCTTGGCCTGATTCTCGAGAATTCGCAGGCTGCGGAGGATCGGCAGGCCGGCGTCTTGCAGGATCGAAAGCTGGCGCGTGAAGACGGTGCGTACTTTCGATTTGACGCCGCCGATGACGAAGGGCCGCTTCTTCTTGCCGGTCGGCGTTTTTTCGGTCGTGGCTTTGCGGGCCTTCTTGACGGCGATTTTCGTTACGAAGTAGCCCATCTGCCGAATCGTGGCTTGAGCTTCGGCTTCGTTGGGCGCTTCGATGACGTCTTTGATCTCCTGCCCAGTGGAGTCCATCGCCTCGAATTGATAAGTCGGCATGGCGGCGGCAAGGGTGAGGGTGAGGTGTTAGGGCGAGGGAAAAACGCGCGAAACCGCAAGCGAGACGCGCCGCCGTTCGAGCCGCGAAGCTCGCTTGCGGTTTCGCGCGTCATGCATTCATCGTTTGTCGTTAAGCTTCCAGGATCGTCTCTCGGATCACTTCTTCCGCGGTGGTGGTGCCGGCGAACGCGGCTTCCAAGCCGGCGTCGCGCAAGGTGACCATGCCGCGATTCTTGGCCGACGATCGCAACACGTCGGTCGAAGCGTTGCCCATGATCAGATCGCGCATGTCGTCGTCGATCGGCATCATCTCGAACAGCCCGACGCGCCCGCGATAGCCGGTGCGATTGCAGTTTTCGCAGCCGCGGCCGCGGTAGAACTTCTTGCCTTGGATTTCCGTCGAGTTGAGCTCCAAGTCGGCCATCATTTCCGCGGTCGGCATCACTTCCTCGCGGCATTTCGAGCAGATCTTCCGCACGAGCCGCTGGGCCAGCACGCCTTCGAGCGTCGCGGTGATCAAAAACGCCGGGATGCCCATATCGCGCAAACGGGTGATCGAACTGGGGGCGTCGTTGGTGTGCAGCGTGCTGAACACGGTATGGCCGGTGAGCGACGCCTGGACGGCGATTTCGGCCGTTTCCACGTCGCGAATCTCGCCGACCAGAATCTTGTCGGGATCTTGCCGCAAGATCGACCGCAGGCAATGAGCAAAGGTGTTGCCGATCGTCGGATCGATCGGCACCTGGATCAGCCCGTCGATGTCGTATTCGACCGGGTCTTCCGTGGTGATGATCTTGTCGCTGACTTTGTTCAATTCCGAAAGGGCCGCATAGAGCGTCGTCGTCTTGCCGCTGCCGGTCGGACCGGTGACCAGCACGATCCCGTTGGGCTTGTTGATCACGTCGCGGAATTGGCGGAGGATGCTGTCGTTCATGCCCGTCTTTTGCAGATCGAGCGAGATGACCGAGCGATCGAGCACCCGCATGACGACGCTTTCGCCGAACATCGTCGGCAGCACGCTGACGCGCAAATCGACCGGATGCCCGCCGACGTTCAACTCGATTCGCCCGTCTTGCGGCAAGCGCCGCTCGGCGATATCGAGATTCGCCATGACCTTGATGCGCGTGGTGATCGCGAAGGCCAGGTGCCGCGGCGGGGGAACCATTTCGAACAGCACGCCGTCGGCCTTGATGCGAATGCGAAATTCATCTTCGAACGGCTCGAAATGCAAGTCGCTGGCCTTATCCTTGATGGCCATCAACAAAACCATGTTCAACAGCTTCCGCACGGGAGCGCTGTCGGCCAGGGCCTCGACGCTCGTCAGATCGATCGGGCCATCGCCGGCCACTTTGTTGGCCGCCGCCGTCAGAGCGCTGTCGGTCTCCATGTCGGCCACGATGCTCTCGACGCTTTCCGAGCCGGCCGAATAAAACCGGTCGAGCGCTTTTTGAATATCGCGCTCGGTGGCCACCATCGTGCGAATTTCCAGCCCCAAGAAGGTCCGCAATTCGTCTTGCACCGAGAGCTTTGCCGGATCGCTCGTGGCGATCGTCAGCGTGGTGCCATCCAGCGTGATCGGAATCACGCGATAGAGCTGAGCCATCGCCTCGGTCACGGTGTCGAGCACCTGGGCCGGTATCTGGAGCTCCGCCAGATAAACCATCTTCATGCCGAACTGCTCGGCCAACGCCTGGGCCAACTGTTCGTCGTCGATGTAGCCCATCTCGATGGCCAGCTTGCCGAACGATTCGTCCGGCCGGCGATGTTGCTCTTCCAAGAGCACCTCGCGCTGATCGTCGGAGAGGAAACCAAGGTCGACCAGAATTTGATCGGTGTTGCGAATCGGCATGGTTGGGCGAACCGCGCTGAAAGAAAAGGAAGAGGAGCCGCGAATCAGCAATCGTCCGTCAATCAACAATCAATCTCAAACCGCGTCACAAAGTTCTTCAATTCAACACGAGCCGATTTGGCGGGTGCCATGCCCACTGCCTTGAGTGGGCATGGGTGCCGCGCTCGCCCGAACATGCCAAGGCAGAGCCGTGGGCATGGCACTTCAGCGAATTCGGCTCGCGGTTAATTTTTTCTTGCGTTTCCCTCGTCGCGGCCGTCGGATCTTTCCTTGGCGTTGCGTTCGACGTCGGCGTCGTCGTCGAAAATTCCCCGCTTGGCATTGGCGATGCGTTTGGCCAATTCGTCGGGCAATTGGGCCCGCATCATCACTTCGTCGATCGCCACGGTTTCCGATTTCCAAAGCTCGAACAGCGAATCGTCGAGCAATCGCATTCCCAGCTTGGCCCCCGTCTGGATCGTCGAATTGATGCGGAAGGTCTTGTTTTCGCGGATCAGGTTGCCGATGGCCGACGTGACGACCAGCATTTCGTAGGCGGCGACGCGCCCGCCGCCGATTTTCGGCAACAGGGCTTGCGACAAGATGCCGATGATCGCCGTCGAAAGCTGCGTGCGCACCTGCTCCTGCTGGTTGGTGGGAAAGGCGTCGATAATGCGGTTCACCGTGCCTTGGGCGCCGGTGGTATGCAGCGTGCCGAACACCAAGTGCCCCGTTTCCGCGGCCGTGATCGCGGCTTCGATCGTTTCCAGATCGCGCATTTCGCCGACGAGAATCACGTCCGGGTCTTGCCGCAAGACGCGCCGCAATGCTTCGGAAAACGACGGCACATCGACGCCGACTTCCCGCTGGTTCACCGTCGCGCGCTTGTTCGAATGATAAAACTCGATCGGGTCTTCGACCGTCACAATATGGTGTTCGAGCGTTTCGTTGATGTAGTTGATCATGCTGGCGAGCGTGGTGCTCTTGCCGCTTCCGGTCGGGCCGGTCACCAAGAACAATCCTCGCGGGCGCATGCAGAGCCTTTGCACCACCGCGGGGGTGCCCAATTGCTCGAACGTCAGCAAGCGATTGGGAATCTGCCGCAGCACCATCGCCACGTTGCCGCGCTGCTTGAACACCGAAACGCGGAATCGAGCCAGTTCGCCGAAGGCAAAGCCAAAGTCCGTACCGCCGACTTCGGCGAGTTCCTTTTGGCAGCGGTCCGGCGTGATGCTCTTCATCAGGGCGACGGTGTCGTCGGCCGCGAGCACTTTCGTCTCCAGCCGCCGCATTCGGCCATCCATGCGAAACACGGGCGGCTGGCCCACGGTCAGATGGATATCGCTAGCCCCCTGCTTGACGCAGGCGTGCAACAATTTGTCGATGAGGATATTGCCCATGCGGCAAAACGCTCCATTTCCTCGGCGGATCGGCGAATGCCGAACCGATGGACGACAGACGGCGGACCGGAAACCTCGTGCCAGAAAACGAACGACTATTTACGGCGCAAACTAACTTCCAATGGCGACCGTGCCGCGGCGATTGCTGCCGCGCGACGATCGCTCTCGACTTCCCCGACTTGGTAGCGCCCTGCCAGCCTCCCGGCCCGTCGACCCACCCCGCATGGTTTGCCGACAAAGAAGCTGTAGCCGTTTCATTGCCAGACGATTATTCGCGCTCCGTGCGGAACACTCAAATTTTTGCGTTTCAATGCTTCAATAATGTTCGTGATCGTAATCGCCGACTCGGCGCCCACCGCCTGCGATTGATCGCGAGCGAGCCCCAATCGTCAGTTACCCGGTTTCGCGACCGGCAACCCGTGCCGATACGTTCCGTCCATCGAACCGGTCTCGACCCGCCCAATCAGCTCCGTCGAATTCATTCTGGATTCGGCGCACGCCTTCGCGGTCCGTCCATCCAACGACGGGCGATCAATCCTCGACTTTCTTGGCGACACGAAACACCTCTTCAATGGTCGTGACGCCATTGAGCACCTTGTGGATGCCGTCGTGGTAAAGTGTTGTCATGCCTTGCGCAACCGAGGCTTTGCGAATCTGCTGAGTCGGCGCGCCTTCAAATGCCAGTTCGCGGATGCGTGCTGTCATCAACATCAGCTCGAAAATGCCGAGTCGTCCCCGGTAGCCGCTTTTTTGGCAACTCGTGCAGCCCTTGCCCTTGGCAAAGTTCGCCTTGGCGGCCATCTCCGGCGTGATGCCGGCAAGGTCCAAAACCGAGTCGGGCGGCGTGTATGGCTGCTTGCATTTCGCGCATATCACGCGCACCAACCGCTGCGCCAGCACCGCAATCACGCTGCTCGACACCAAATAGGCGGGCACACCCATGTCGATCATGCGCGTAATAGCGCCGGGCGCATCGTTCGTATGCAGTGTACTGAAAACCAAGTGTCCAGTCAAAGATGCCTGAATCCCCATCTGGGCCGTCTCCGCATCGCGCATTTCACCCACGAGAATCACATTCGGGGCCTGCCGCAGCATGGCCCGGATGATCCGGGCAAAGTCGAGCCCGATGCCGTGCTTCACTTCCACTTGGTTAATGCCCGGCAGGTAGTATTCGACCGGATCTTCGGCCGTGATGATCTTCACGTCGGGCCGGTTAAGCTCGTTCAAGGCAGCGTAGAGCGTGGTGGTCTTTCCGGAGCCAGTCGGCCCGGTCACGAGCACGATGCCGTTTGGCCGGCGGATCAGGTTTCGGAAAGACCGAAACTCGGCATCGGCCAAGCCCAACTGCCGCACGCCGACCCGGATGTTGTCCTTATCCAACAGCCGCATGACGACCGACTGCCCGTGGTTGGTTGGCAGCACGCTCACGCGCAGATCGAGTTGTTTTTCGCCGACCGTGATCTTGATCCGCCCATCTTGGGGGCGGCGGCGCTCGGCGATATCCATTTTGGCCAGGATCTTGACGCGCGACAGCAGGGCCCCGAGCAACCGCCGTGGGGGGCTATCGCGCTCGATCAGCACGCCGTCGATCCGATAGCGAATCCGCACTCGATCTTCGAACGGCTCGATGTGGATATCCGAAGCCCGGAGTTGCACTGCCTCGCTGATGAGCAGGTGCACCAAGCGCACGATCGGAGCGCTGGCGTCGTCGACCGTTTCATCCGAGGCGACCGTTTCCTCGGCCGTCTCGGTGAAATCGATGGCCGTGTCGGTGAACTCCTGGAGCATCGAGTCGGTGCTTTCGCCGTCGCTCGCTCCGTAGTGGCGGTTGATGGCCTCGGTGATGGCCTCGCGGGGGGCCAGAGCGATTTCGACGTTCCGATTCAGGATGAACCGCAGTTTTTCCCGCGTGTCGTAGTCGAGCGGATCGCTGACGATCACTTTCAGCGAGCCGTTTTCCTCCGACATCGGCAGGATGGCGTTTTCGCGAGCGACCGATTCGGGCACCAATTCCACGACCGATGGTGGGATGGCGACTTCCTTCAAATTGACGAAATCGAGTCCGTGCTCCTGGGCCATGGCCCGCATCACGTCGTCGCCGCTGGCATAGCCGAGGCGGACCAATTCATCGGCCACCTTCTTGCCCGACTCCTTGGCGACGCGCTTTGCGTCTTTCAACTGATCGGCACTGATGACCCGCTTGCGGATCAGAATTTCGGTATAGTCGCCGCCGGAGCTTGGCATATCGAGCGCGCTGGTGGGAATGATGGGAGCGGTGAACGGAAACGACACAGTGCATCAACAACACAGCGCGGCGACACCGCAACCAAAGTGGCAGGCACACCCGTGTGCCCGCTCTGCTTTGTGCGCAAACGCGTCGCGGTGCGCCGCCGGCACACGGAGTGTGCCCGCTACAATTGGGGCGTTTCGTCGCCCCTTGCAAAGAATTCGTGGATTAGTGGTTCAGTAGGGACAAGTCGCGGGCACGAAACGCATCCGGGAGACGATTGTCTCGATGCGGTGAAAAGGCTCATACCGTAGAGTAATGGCACCAAAAGTGCCTGTCAATGAACCGAAACCCCTCAATTCCCGGTTCTTTTGCCGGCGGCTCCAGGTTGCCGCCGACGGGCATTCAGCACTCGGCCCACCAAGGAGCCGGAGGGCACCGTCTGGCCGCCCATCCAGCTTCGGCTATCCACCGAGATCGGGCTGTTGTCGCCCAAAACAAAATATTCGTCCGGGCCAAGCTGCCGGCTGAGCGCCTGTCTCGTGTCGGTCGGCGGTGTGTAGTACACGTCGCGAAGAACCCGCAACCGCTCGATGGCGATCGCCAGGCGGTTTGCCGCGATGGCGAACGGACGGGAAACGGGCTTCGGTGGGGCGCTGGAACGATCATCGTCGAATATGAGTTGCCGGCGGCCGTCGATGGCAAACAGCAATCGTCGGTCGAACGTGGATAGCACGATCTCGACCGGGCGGTCGATCAATCGTGCATCGATTTGAGCGGTTTGCACCTCTTGGCCATTGCGTTCGAGTGTCGCGCGGCCCGATGCCGATTGAATTCTCAATTGAAATGTGGCTCGGCCATCCATCGCTCGCAGATACAACTCGCCATTGCCCGCCAGCCGCAGCCGCGCTTCGAGCATCACATCCGTCACGTCGTTAAGTCGCCGCGAGATGTCGGGATTATAGGGATCGTCGTCGCGGATCGGCGTTTCCTCGAGCGCATCGAGCGAGCCCGGCATGCGGCGGCTGTGTACGTACGTCAGCCAGTCGGTGGCAGAAGACTTTGCGTCGCCGGCCGGCCGATGCCAGCCGCCATCGGCCGAGGTGGCCCAATCGCTGTTTGTCCGCTCCGCCTTCCACCGCGGCGGCAATCGCGGATCGCGGTAGGCCGAATCGTGCACCAGCATTGCTGAAGCTTGCTGCTCGACAAGAGTCTTTCGCGCGATGCGGCCGTCGATGTAAACATCGCCTTCGCGAATTTCGACACTTTCGCCCGGCAAGCCGATGATCCGTTTGACGCAATAATCCTGGGCATGCGGCGAGCAGCGAAACACGAACACTTCCCAGCGCCCCGGTGGGCGAATGCCGAGCGTTGCCCGATCGATGAAAAGTCGCTTGCCGTTGATGGTGCGCGGTTCGAGCGGATTGCCGGGCCAGCCGCAATTGGGACACACCAGTGAATCGACCGTAAGATCTTCGGCATCGCAAACCAGCGGCATGCCGCAGGCTTCGCAGCGTGCTTCGCGATGCGGCCCCAACAATGCCGGCGCCATCGACCCGCTCGACACCACGCTCGGCACCAGCCAGCCGTCGACCAGAAACGTGTGGCTTAAGATCGCGGCGATTGAAAACAGGGCGATTGCTTCGATGCCGCGGCGGAAAAGCGAACGACGGCGGGGGCGTGGGATTCGCCGCATGCCGTTCGAAGCAGGATGCGTTTCGCTGAGCGGTTTGGCGGTTGACACAGCACGCACGCTTTCGTCCGCCGGCCCGAGCCCGCGGCGCCAGCAAGGAAGAGGCACTATACATCCTTGCTAGCGCTTCGGGCTCCCGCTTCGGGCTCCCTCGCCAATTATTCCGGCAACGCTTCGCTTCTCGGCTCCGGCAACCAGAAGCTGGTAATGAAGCCGATCAGGTACACCGCCAGCACCACGGCAGCCGCCGAATAGGCGAGCGCGGCAGGGCGCGGGAAATCGGAATTGTGCATCATCAGCGGCAGCGCCACGGCCAACTGGGTCGTTACAAAGTTGGCCCCGGTGCCGATCATTCGCCCGCCGACGTTGGCTGCGAAGCTTTCACCGGTGCCGCGGATGCGCGTGGGATACATTCGCGGCAGATAGTTGCCGAAGAAGCTGAACTGGGCGACGGTGAAAAACCCGGTCAGAAACATGCCGACTTTCAGCACGTCCAAGCTTGCATAACCCAGATGCCCCGCCGCGGGAATCGCATACACCAGCGGAATTATCAGCAGTCCCGGGATGATGAACAGCCGCAGAAGTTTCCTGCGGCTGACAATCCGCACCGCCAGCCAAGCCAGCACGATTCGTCCGGCCAAGCCGCCGACCTCCTGGATCAACTGCACCGTGCCGATGATTTGCTGCGGATGAGACTTCAGATCGGCGACTTTCGCGGTCAATTCCTTGAACTGCTCGGAGCCCTTGTCCGCTTTGGCCAATTGCTTATTCGTCGAGGCAATGCGACCGGCGATCAGGCCCGGCACCATTTGCGGCGTGAGTTGAATCGCTCCGAAGGCCGCGCCGAACGCACAGGCAAACAAGATCGCGCTGACGATTGTCGTGCGGCGGAATGCCGGCTGAAACACTTCGGTGAATCGCGGCCGCCCGAGCTTGCCCGCCTGTTTCTTCGCCCGCCATTCGGGCGACTCGGGCAAGAAGGGACGGATAATGATCAAGGGAATCGCCGGGATCAGTCCGGAAATCAGAGCATAGCGCCAGCCCTGCGCGTGGTTTGGCAAGGTGAGCCAGGCCGGCAGCGAATCCGCATGCGCGATCGAATCGCTCGCTTTGTAGACGAGGCTCACGAACAGCCCGCCCACCGAAGCGAACGCTTGCGTGTAGCCCAACACGGCCTCGCGGCGATGCGGATCCGGAAACAATTCCGAAAGCCAAGCCACGGCGGCAACGAACTCGACGCACACGCCGATGAACGCCATGCAGCGCCAGAACAGCAGCATTTCCGCCGAATTGACAAACGCTCCAGCCGCCGACGCCACCGCGTAGAGCAAGATGCTCCAGGTGAGCACGCGCCGCCGGCCAAGCCAGTCGGTCAGATAACCGCCCAACATCCCAAACACACCGCCACACAGCGCGCTGCCCCACATCACATAGCCGGTCCAGCGCAAGATCAAATCGTTGCCGGCCTTTGTCGCCCCACTCACATGCAGCAACTCCGACAACGCGGGGCGCAAAATGAGCGGATTCATCAGCAATACATACGTGTCGAACGCAAATCCGATCGCCGCGATGATGCACACCAACCATTGCACCATCGTAAGAGGAGAGCGGGCAGCCGGCGCAGACGAATTGGGCAACTGATTCATGTTCGATGCGATCGGAGAAAAACGCGGGAGGGTAAAACCAAGACGGCGGGAAAACACTCGACGGAAGCAAACCATCGCAGACGAACCGATTCGTCCTGCGACGGCAAATCGTCCGCCGCATTGTAGCCAGCCAAGAATCGCCGCTCAATCGCGGTCTGGACAGGGATGAAATGGCCGACTGCTCGTGTGGCACCGGCAAGCCCCGTCTGCCAGTGAACGCGCGAGAACAACGAACCGTCGGCAAAAACGCTTTGCCGGCGATTCGACACAATGCCGCGAAGCCGCAAACAACGTAGTGGGCACACTCCGTGTGCCGTCTGCGCTGCTCTGTGCATGACGCGTCGCGGTGCGCCGACGGCACACGGAGTGTGCCTACTACGCTAAAGGCGTTCGGCGCAGCCGGAGCGACGCCCAAAGATCACGGCTGGTCGAATGGGTCGGGCTGAGTGCGGCGAACCTGCGCCGAACTCGGGGCGACTTCGAGATTCGCCGGCATCGCCGATTGCCCGGCCGCGGCCGAGCGGATCGCCTCCGCTCGATCGGAGGCTTGGACGCCCAATTCGGCGAAGCGCCGCCGCGTGGCTGGATCGACGTGCGACAGGCGGTTCGAAAGCCGTTCGACGCCGGCCGGATTTGTTTCGGCCGTGTGCGACAGGCTGGCGACGAACGACGCGGTTTCGGCGAAATTGTGGTCGGCCGTCTTTCCCAACAGCGGCTGCAGCGTCTTGGCAATCCACTCGATGCCGACATTGTCGAGATGCAGAAACACGTCGAGCCGCGTGACGATGCGCGGCTGGCCGTTGGCATCGTGGTGATATTCCGATTTCAGCACCACGACCGATTCGCCGCGAATCTTGGCCGGCGAAAGCGAGCCGTCGTAGGTGCCGGTGGAATAGATGACATGCATGTCGGCGCTGCGATAGACTAGTGCCAGCGTGCCGGTGGTCCCCTGGCCGTCGGCGGCACGGAACTCGTTCGGCCCGGTGCGCGTCAGCGACATGTTCGTGATGCCCATCAACTGCCAGATATCGATCACGATCTCCGGATTGCGGACCATGAGCAGATACAGATCGGGATCGCACTCGATCGACGCCGCAGGCAGGCGGCGGAAAATGCTCGGATTGTTCACCACTGCCGACACTCGGGTTCGCATTTCGGCCGGAATTCGACCGAGCGGGATCGATTGCGCCGCTTCGTCGCGCGCCTGCCGGCTGTTGTTCGCCCGGCTGCCGGCGGTCGGATCGGCCGCGAGCAAACCCGTCGCCAGCAGCGCGACAACACCCGCCGCGCCAATGCAAGCACGAGCGAGCGGCACGGCTGATCGACCGCGGAGCGCGAGGCGCCCTCGGGGCGGATCGATTTTTCGAGCGAATCGCAACTTCATGTCCCCCCCGGGGAGGTCCTCTGTTGGCTCGACATGCGATGCCTGAACGTGCCGCCATCGATGCTGGAGCGACAAGGGCCGGCGAACACAAATCGGCATTCCGCACCGTTCCCCTAAAATCGGAACGACCGCCAAAGCCGGCCGAGCCTACCGGTCTTAGGAATATTCGGTCGCCAGCGTGGTCAGACCCCAGCCAAAATTTGCCGCAACCAACTGGTCTTTGCTCCCAGTTTGCCCGACTTATCAGATCACAGAATTCGTCGGCGGATTGCTCTTGCCCGGTCGCCGCGGCTTCGCAAGAATCCGCGGAAGAAGGGTGAGGGCGACGGTGAGGCTTTAGGTAGGGAGCGACCGGGAAACGAGAGACAATTGCATCCATCGAATGCAGGACAGGCATGATTAACGATTTCTAACCGCTCACCCTCATCCTCACCCTTCCTCTACATGTTCTCTTCTCGCCGTAGTTCGTTCGCCACGGCGATTGTTGCTCTGGCGCTGTGCTTGCTGGCACTGGCGTGGTATCTGCGGCAGCCGGCACAACTCGCCGAACGCTATCAAGCGGAATTGGCAGCCGCGCCCGACGACCAGGTCGAGCCATCGCTGCGGCGCATTGCCGAGCTGGGCGATATCGGACTGAAAGCGCTTGCCGCAGCGCTGGCCTCCGACCGCCCCGTAGTGCGACAGGCGGCGCATCGCTTGCTGGTCGACATGGTCGATCGCTGGGAGCTGCTTTCCAGCGAGGCAATCGAGCCGCGATTGGAATTGCTCGCCCGCGCGTTGGCCGAGGCCGTGCCGCGCATGGATGTCGAGGATCGTCGCTTGGCGAGCGATTTGGCAATGCGGCTCTTGCTTTGGCCGCGCGCCGACGAACGTGCCCCCTGCCCGTGGCTGGCAGATTGCGACGCGATCTTGGCAAGCGCCGCCGAACACAAGCATTCGAGCGAAGACGCCTCGGGCACGCTGGCCACGAAGAATTCGGATCCGCGGTCCGAAGCCGCGGAGGGCAATCCGGGAGTTTCGGACCTAAGTCTTACGCTGGCCGACAAAGTTCGACTGCCAGGGGGCGATTTGCCGCTCGATCCGTCGCCGATGCCCGACGTGAGAGGATTCGTCGAGCCGCGAATCACGCATCGTGAGGAAGCACCGGCATCGTCCGGCGAGCCGCGTCGATTGCAATTTCCGAGCGATGCCCGATCGATCGACGGCAACGACGACGGCGATGACGATGACGCCACAGGCTCGGAGGGAGCGAATCATCCGGGGCGAATCCCTGCTGCGAGCCGGGGCGCTCGGCCGACGGCGTTGGGTTTGCAAGCTCGGCGGCAATCGCTCGGCGGTCCGCGATCCGACGACACGGCCGCGTGGCGGCAACTCGAGCCGCGAGATGTGATGCGGCGGCTGCACGTTTCCGATCCGCAGGTGGTGCTTGCGGCCCGCGTGGAACTCGAGCGGCGCGGAATCTCGGGCCCGCTCGTGGATTTGGCCCGGCGCGCGACCGATCCCGATCCAAACGTCCGAAAGCAGTTTGCCGAATCGTTGCCGAGCATGCCGGGCATTGATGCCAAACCGTGGCTCTTGGAACTGAGCTACGACGAGAACTCGCAAGTGCGGGCGACGGCCGTCGGCCTGATGGCCACAAGCGGCGATCTGGAATTGATTCGCCGCTTGGAACAGATTTCGCGCGACGATCCGGACGACTACATTCGCGCCCAAGCGGCGAAAGGAGTGAAATAGAGGCGTTGGGGCTTTGAGGTACGAAGCAAAACATGCGGCCAAAGGCCGCCGGTATTCCTCAAAGCCTCACAGCCTTTTTCTTATTCGTACCGCAGCGCGTCGATCGGGTCGAGCCGCGAGGCTTTCCAGGCGGGATAGAAGCCGAACACCACGCCGACCGACACCGACACGACGACGGCGAGCACGATCGCCGCGACGGAGACGGAGGTGGGCCAGTGCTTGAATTCGCGGACCAGGATCGAGATCCCACGCCCGAGCAGAATGCCGATCGCTCCGCCCAGAATGCACAGCATCACCGCTTCGCTGAGGAATTGCGACAGGATGTCGCGGGGCCGGGCGCCGACAGCCATTCGCAAACCGATTTCGCGGGTGCGCTCGGTCACCGACACGAGCATGATGTTCATGATGCCGACGCCGCCGACCACTAGCGAGATCATCGCCACGAAGAGCAGCAGCAGCGACATCGTCGCCGCCTGGCTCGACATGGCGTTGGTCATTTCCGTCATGTCGCGAACGCTGAAGTCATCGGGTTCGCCGTCCGCGATGTGATGCCGTTCGTGGAGCAACTTGGTGATCTGCTCGATCGCCAGCGGGATCTCCTCGGTCGATTGGGCTTGGACCATGAGCTGATCGACGTTGGCGAAGCGGACCGGCTGCGGCGTGTCGGCGGTTTCCGTCGCGGCGAACGACGGATAGAGACTGGTGCTAGGCCCCATGTTCGGATAGGCCTGGCTGGCCGTATTGCTGATCGTGCTGCTGGTGGTGCTCGTGGAGCCGGCGGCCGAACTCGCACTGCCGGACGCTGAACTTGCCACCTGGGCTCCCATCGAACTGACGCGATACTTGATCGTCGTCCACGGCGCGAGCACCAAGTCGTCTTGGTCCATGCCGAACGTGTTGGCGCCCTTCCGGCTTAGCACGCCGAGCACGCGAAACGCCACGCCCTGAATCCGCACGTCTTTGCCGACCGGAGACTCATCCCCAAAAAGATTCGTGACGACCGTTTGCCCCAGAACGCAAACCGCTTGCTCGTCGCGAACATCGCGGTCGGTAAACGTCGTCCCCTCGGTCATGTCGCGCCAGTCGCGAATGTCGAGATACGAGGTGGTGCTGCCGTAGATATACATTGGCACCCAGTTCTTATTGCCGTAGACCACCTGGGTGCGGGCACGCACAAGCGGGGCGACGCTCGAAACCGCCGGGCATTCGGCCGAAATCGCTTCGCCGTCTTGCGGCGTGAGCGTTACGGTGCTGCCGCTGCCGAAGCTAACGCCGCCGCTCGTGGCGGTTCCCGGCATCACCAGCAACTCGTTGGCTCCCATGCTGGCGATGGTCTGTTGGATCATCTTGGTCGAACCTTGGCCGATCTCCATCATGGCGATCACGGCGGCGATGCCGAAGATGATGCCCAACGTCGTCAAGATCGAACGGAAGGCGTTGCGGCGTATGGCCGTGCCTGCGATGCCGAACGTGCGCGGCAACAGCCGCACCGCCGTCCGCGGCGGCGCTACGGATCCTTGCGACTGCGCCACCGGCTCGGCGACCACGGGCTCGGCGAGAACGGCCGTCGCGGTTGCAGGTTGCACCGCGGGAACGACGGCAGTGGCAATTCCACCGCCATTTTGTGTGCCGTCCGAGGCGGGGTCGTCTTGAGTGCCGCTGCCGTTTCCGCCGCTGCCGTTTTCACCGTGGCTGTTTTCACTGTGGCTGTTTTCACTGTGGCTGTTTTCAGTGTGGCTGTTTTCACCGTGGCCGTTGCTGGAAACACCGCTGCCGGAGCCAAATCCGTTGGCAGAACCGTGGCCATTGCCCATCGCCGGCGAGCCGGCGATCAGCTTGGCCAAGGCGTCGTTGTCGATCAAGCCGTCGCGGATATAAATGATGCGGTTGGCATGCCGGGCGACGTTCAGATCGTGCGTCACCAGAATGACGCTGATCCCTTCTTCCTTGTTGAGCCGCTGAAACATCTGCAAGATTTCCTCGCTCGTGCGGGAATCGAGATTTCCAGTCGGTTCGTCGGCCAAGAGGATCGGCGGATGGTTCACCAGGGCCCGCGAGATGGCCACGCGTTGCTGCTGACCGCCGGAAAGTTGCGAGGGCTCGTGGTCGAGCCGCTGGCCAAGGCCGACGCGCTCCAGGAGTGAAACGGCCCGGCGGCGCTCCTCGCGATTCGACCACGGCTTGGCGGAATAGACCAGCGGCATTCGGACCTGTTCGATGGCCGTGCTGCGCGGGAGCAGGTTGAAGCTTTGGAACACGAAACCGATATTCCGGTTTCGCACTTTCGCCCGCCGATCGGCCGAAAGCCGCGACACCTCTTGGCCGTTGAGCCAATAGCCGCCGGAGGTGGGGCGATCGAGCAGGCCGAGGATGTTCATCAGCGTCGATTTGCCCGAGCCCGACACGCCCATCAGGGCGACCATTTCCCCCTTCTGGATCGTGATCGAGACGCCCTTCAACACGGGCACGTCGACCTCGCCGAGGAAGTAGGTCTTGAACAGGTTTTCGATTCGGATCAGTTCCATGGCGTCGGGTCCACAAGCCGCGTTTGGTTGGTCGTGGTACGCTTTGCCGTAGGTCAGCCTTTTCTAGGCTGACGGAGCCCGAGGAATGCCAGGCTGGAAAGCCCGACCTACTCGGAAACGCACCATGAACTGTTTGGTCGAACGCTCGAATGCAGCAGGATTGAGGCCGTCGTGTCGCGCGCTCGCGGCCAGTCGGTATTTATTTTTTGCCGCCTTTGAATATCTTGGGCGCGAACGGATTTTCGGTCGCGTCGGAATCCACCGGTCCGTGTTCCTCACCGATAACCACTTCATCGCCATCCTTGATGCTGCCGGAGAGAATTTCGGTATTCACCTGGTCCGTGACGCCGATCTTCACGTGAACTTTCCTTAGCCACTGGCCATCGAAGATCCACACGCTGCCGCGATCCAATTTGTCTTTGTCGGATTTCTTGTTGCCGCTGGCCGCCGCTCCGCCGCCGCTGCCCGATTTTGAATGGCTTTTGCCAAGGCCGGCCCGATCTTCCAGCGCGACGTACGCCAATTGAGCCCCGACCGGACGCCATTGCAAGGCGCCGTTGGGCACCATGAGCACGCCGTGGTGCTGGCCGGCGTCGAACTCGAGCGTAGCCGTTTCGTAGGGGAGCAGCTTTCCATCCGAGTTGTCGGTATCGACCACGACGGTGTAGGTCACGACGTTTTGGTTCATCGTGGCATTGAGCCGCACTTGCGACACGACGCCTTTGAACTCCTGCTCGCCTTGGGCATCGACCTTGAACGTCGCATTCTGGTCGGCGTGGATCTGCCCGATGTCGGCTTCGCTCACGCTGGCCCAGATTTGCAGCTTCGTCAGGTCTTGAGCGATCAGAAACAAGCTCGGAGCGCTAAGCGACGCCACGACGGTTTGGCCGATGTTCACGCGGCGATCGATGATCGTGCCCTTCACCGGCGATTTGATAACGGTGTAGTTTTCGTTCGTTTGCGCGAGATTGAGATTCGCCTGATCCTGGGCGACCGTGGCAATGGCGACATCGACATTCGCCTTGGCCGTCTCATAAAGGGCTTCGGCCGCATCGAGATCGGATTGGGAGATCGCATTCTTGGCAAAGGTCGTCTGGGCCCGTTTGTAGTCGGCGGTGTTGTCTTTTAGCGTCGCTTGGGCGCTGACGACCTTTGCTTCGGCGCTCTGCAAATTGGCTTTTGCCAAATCCAGCGCGGCCTTGTAAACCGAGTCGTCGATATAAGCCAGGATCGTGCCCACACCAACTTTCGACTGCCAATAAATCTCGCTATTCGGCATCGTCTTGTCTTCGCCGAATTTCGTCACCATGCCGACCACCTGGGCGCCGACATCGACGACTTCTTGCGGCTCGATCGTGCCGGTCGAGCGAATCGTGAGATTGATATCACCGTGTTCGGCTTTGACCGTGTTCCAGCGAGGCACGTTGGAGACCGCCTGCGCGTGATACCAATACCAACCGCCGGTCCCTGCGACCGCGGCGATGACAAGGAGCGTGAACAAAACTCTCATGGGATAACTCAAAACTTGAATTAGGGCGACGTTGAACCAAGCGGTACGTGTTTCTTACGGTATTTCCGAAAAATTGTATTCCAATGCGTCGGCGATCAAGATTTCGGCCTCGGCAGGATCGCTCCATCAGCCGCGCGGCGCGCGGAGCCAGAGAGCGAGCCCAACCAAAAATTCAACAATCCAACGAACCGGGCGTCCGCCATTGCGGCGCGTTGTCCGAATCTCGGCCGCGCCCGATCCGCGATGAAGGCAATTCCCTCAGCCACATTTCTGCCGACGGTCCGTCAAGGTGGGATTCACCGAACTGGGAACGCTTTGGCTCTCTTCATCCGGAACCATGCAGCCCTTATCATATACAACACCGGACGGCCCAGTCTAGTTTTCCACGCAACTTCGATTTGGCTCTATCTGATGTACTGCCAGCGACTTGGGCGCGATTGCCGAATCCGCGGCCGGGGCCGATTGAACCGGATAGAACTGCCGCGACCGCTTCGCCATCGTCGGATGGCACCGCTGGCGGAGCCAAATAGGCCCCCGGCTTACATTCGCAATTGTCATTCGTGACCCCAGCGGCGTAGGATCGCATTGATGGTTGCACCCTTGTCTCGACTCCGCCGGTTTCGATTTCGCTTGCGGCTGCGAACGCTATTGCTGCTAGTGGCGGTCTTGGCCGTTCCATGCGCCTGGCTCGGATCGCAAGTGAAGCTGGTGCGGGAGCGAGCGGCGCTGATCGACCGCGTCGAAGCCGCCGGCGGCGAGGTTTTCTCTTCAAGCGAGTGGCTCGCGGATAGGGCCTCGGGAACGCCACAACCGAAACCAGCACAGCCGGTCTGGCAGCCCGAGATCATAATTAAGGCCGGCAATTTGCCCCGCCGAGATTTATCCTCGATCAGACGGTGGCTTGGAGACCGGGACATCAGTTCGATTCGGATTCCGGAGAAATTTCCCGATGCCGACGAAAAGCGGATCCTCGACCTGTTTCCCCAAGCTGATGTCACAAAGTTCTACCCCACACCGCGAGCCGTTCCTCGATCATGAAATGGGCCATCTGCAACGAAACGTTCGTCGATTGGCCGCACCAGCGGGCGTTTGAATTCGCTGCCGAGTGCGGCTACACCGGCATCGAGATCGCGCCGTTTACGCTCGGCAGCGACGTGCGTGCAATTGACGCAGCGATGCGATCACAGACTCGCATGCTCGCCGAGCGCGCGGGGCTCGAAGTCGTCGGCCTGCACTGGCTATTGGCGAAAACCAGCGGACTGCATCTAACTTCACCGGACGCGGAAGTGCGGCGTCGAACCGGCGATTATCTGGCTGATCTGGCCCACCTGTGCCGCGATTTGGGCGGAAGCATCCTTGTGCTCGGCTCGCCGCAGCAGCGCAATTTGCTGCCGGGCGTGTCGCCAGCCGAAGGAACCGCGCATGCCCAAGAGGTGATCGAGCGGGCGCTGCCGGCATTGGAAGAGACCGGCACTGTGCTCGGCATCGAACCGCTCTCCGCGGCCGACGGCAATTTCCTGCTCACCGCGGCCGAGGGGGCCGAACTGGTGCGCCGCCTCGGCTCACCCCATTGCCGGCTGCACCTTGATTGCAAAGCGATGTCGAGCGAGACCGAATTCGGCAAGACACTTCCAATCCCCGAATTGATCCGCCGCCATCGGGCCGATCTGGTGCATTTCCACGCCAACGACCCGAATCTGCGCGGCCCCGGTTTCGGCGAGTTGGATTTCAAGCCGATCTTGGCGGCTTTGAACGAGACCGGCTACGACGGCTGGGTGTCGGTCGAAGTGTTCGACTACTCGCCGGGACCCGAGCGGCTGGCCCGAGAAAGCATCGACTATCTATGCCGCTCGACCGTCCCGCCACACTAGCCCGAAGCGTCAGCGAGGGAGCGCCGGTTAGCGTGTTCTCCCTCGCTAACGCTTCGGGCTGGTGTGCTGAACCGAGTGCCACTGGGTTTGCCGGTGTTTGCAGCGGGGACGGCGTCAACTCGCGGCGCATCCTCGCTAACGCTTCGGGCTGGTGTGCTGAACCATGTGCCACTGGCTTTGCCGGTGTTTGCAGCGGGGGCGGCGTCAACTCGCGGCGCATCCTCGCTAACGCTTCGGGCTGGTGTGCTGAACCATATGTGCCACTGGGTTTGCCGGTGTTTGCAGCGGGGGCGGCGTCAACTCGCGGCGCATCCTCGCTAACGCTTCGGGCTGGTGTGTGCCGGTCGGTGGCCGCGGCGCGATCAGCCGGCGCTGGCTTTCATTTCGGCCAGATATTGGGCGGTGCCAACCAGGCGGTCCCAATTCTCATAGATATAGTTGGGCGGACCGCCGATCTGGGCCACCGATTGAGCGACCAATTCGGTCGGCACCATTTCGATCGCGTCCCAGGGGCAAACGGTCAGTTCGTAGGGATTCGATTTTTTCTGCGGGATATGCACGCACACCTCGCAGCCTACGCAGCGCTCCAGATCGATCTGGCACCAACTCTGCATGTTCGGCATATTGCCAAACTGCTGAATCTTGATGATGCAATCGACAGGGCAGACCTCGATACAGGCCTCGCAACCGGTGCAGTTGTCGGCGTTAATAACCGCCAACTCCTTCGGCAATTTCTTTCGTGGCCCTTGCTTGGCCATCGTGGAATCCTCAATTTGACGGGAACGATCGCAACATCCAGCCCGCATACGCATCAACTAGCCGAAACCCACTAGAATCATAGTCGCTGACCGACAACTCGCCAATGGCGGGAAAGCTGCCAATGCAGCCCAAAGCAGCGCCGGCGGCCTCGGTGCAAACTGCAATCGGCACAACCGCACTGGCAACGTGGACCTTTCGATCGTCGAATTCAAAGGGGGCAACGAGGGAAAGCTCCAGATCACGAAGGCCTATCGGCCGACACGGGCGGGTTGAATAGCGGTTCGGGCATGAGCGATTCGGGATCGCGCTCCGAAATGGCTGCCTCGGAGCTGAAGTACGACCGCCTCAACGACATCCGACTCGCGCCCGAAACCGTAGCATCGCAGCATCACGAGCCGGCGCTCGCGGATTTCCCCGCTCGACTTCGATCACGAGAATCCCGAGACAATGTGTTGCTGGAATCGGACAGCCTCGCGACGGCGGTTTGTTGCCGTTGGGCTTTATCCGGAGCGCTGGGCGCTTGCCGCACTCCACGCTCGGTGGCGGCGCGCCGCTCACGCGATTATACTCCCGCAATCACCGCACAGTAGAATCCAATGCTGTGGCCCCCAACCGCGAGCGATATCAACCATGCACGATCGAATTCGGCATCTGGCAATGTTTTGCGGCCTTCGATGCCATGCGGCGATCTTCCACCGGCTTGCCGCCGTATTCGTGTGCGCCGCGTTGGTCGTCGTGTCGCTCCTATTTGCCGCTCTCTCAGCCCCGCCCGCCGCGGCCGCCGCGGCCGATGCTCCGCAACCCCCGCCAGCACAGGCCAGCCACGATGCTCTCGCCGCGCTCGCGGCGGCGCTTGGCAAAGACGCTGGCTCCGGCGAATCGCTGGCAACGCGCGAATTCGCCAAGATCCCTCTGACGAAAGACGATGCCGCCAAGGCTCGCAATCTCGCGTGGCAACACCATGCCGACTGGATCAAGGAAAATCGCGCGGCGGAAATCAAGGCGCGGCTGTTGACCTACGAGAAATTCAAAATGCCGTTCTACATGACCACTTTCGGCAAGCAGCCGAAGGCGGGCTGGAGCCTGTGGATCTCGATGCACGGCGGCGGCGGAGCGCCACAGCAAGTCAACGATCAGCAGTGGGAGAATCAGAAACATCTCTACAAGCTCGACGAGGGAATTTATCTCGCCCCACGCGCTCCGACCGATAACTGGAATCTGTGGCACGAAGCACATATCGATCCGCTCTTCGATCGCCTGATCGAAGATTTGATCGTGCTCGAGCACGTCGATCCGAATCGGGTCTACATCATGGGCTATTCGGCCGGCGGCGACGGCGTGTATCAGCTCGCCCCGCGGATGGCCGATCGCTGGGCGGCCGCCGCCATGATGGCCGGCCATCCGAACGACGCCTCGTGGCTCGGCCTGCGAAATATCGGTTTCGCGATTCAAGCCGGCGGGCTCGACTCGGCCTACAATCGCAACAAAGTGGCCCAGCAATGGATCGATCGGCTCGATCAACTCCATCACGACGATCCGCAGGGTTATTTGCACTACGGCAAGATTTTTCCCAACAAGGGACATTGGATGGATCGCGAAGATGCCAAAGTGCTCCCCTGGATGGCAGCGATCAAGCGGAATCCGCTGCCCGACAAAGTCGTTTGGAAGCAAAGCCCCGTCGTGCACGATCGATTCTATTGGCTCGCCGTGCCAGACGGCCATTCGCCGCAGCCGGGCGCGGAAGTCGTTGCCGAGCGGGCTGGGCAAACCGTGGAAATCAAAACGGCCGACAACATCCGTGCGCTTTCGATTCGGCTCGACGACCGCATGGCCGATCTGGACCGGCCGGTGCGCGTCGTGGATCGTGGGGCCGTGTTGTTCGAAGGCCGCCCGCCGCGCACCATCGCCACGCTTTTGCAAACGCTCGCCAAACGCGGCGACCCCGATTTGATGTTCGATTCCGAAATCATTGTAAAACTGCCCGACGAACCGAAGACGGCAGAGAAAGTTGAAACGAAACAGGCGCCATGATAACTCCACAACCAACGAAAACTCGACCAGCAACACTTCGAACTGCAATTCGTGCCGCAGCGCTGACGGCGGCCCTCTCGATAGCTCTGTCGGCGATGCCCGGCGCCGCGCGGGCCGACGGCGAAAAACTGGCCAAGCCGACCGCCGATCAGGCCGCCTGGCAAGATTGCGAACTGGGCATGTTTATCCATTTCGGCCCGGCCACTTGGCAAGATGTCGGCGAAGACAACCTTTCCACTCCCCTCGATCAAATCATTCCCGACAAGCTCGACACCGAGCAATGGGTGCGGGCGGCCGAGGCGATGGGGGCGAAATATATCGTGTTCGTCGCCAAACATTCCGGCGGGTTTTGCTGGTGGCAAACCGACACCACCGACTACAGCGTGAAGAACACGCCGTGGCGCGGCGGCAAAGGCGACGTGCTCGCCGAGCTGTCGGCCTCGTGCAAGAAGCACGGCATGAAGCTCGGCGTTTATATCAGCCCGATGGATCGCAAACACAAAGCCGCCGGCGGCGGCCGCTGCGCGACGCCCGAGCTGCAAGCCGCCTACAACAAACTTTATCGCCAGCAACTGACCGAAGTGCTCAGCCGCTATGGCTCGATGTTCGAAGTCTGGTTCGACGGGAGCAATGTCGTGCCGGTCGGCGATATTTTGCGGCAATACGCGCCGCACGCCATGATTTTTCAGGGCCCGCATGCCACGATCCGCTGGGTCGGCAACGAAGATGGCATCGCCCCGTATCCGGCCTGGAATTCGCTTTCGATCGCCGATGCCCGATCGGGCGTGGCCACGGCGCGGCAGGGAAATCCCGACGGAGCCGCGTGGCTTCCGAACGAGTGCGACGCGGAGTTTCGCGACGCCTGGATGTGGAACTCCAAAAATGCCGGCTCGCTAAAAAGCGTCGAGCGTTTGATGGAGATCTACGACGGCTCGGTCGGCCACGGCGCCGTGTTGCTCTTGAACCATTCGCCCGACCGCACCGGCCTGATCCCCGCGGCCGACTTCGAGCGCGGCAAACAATTCGGCGACGAAATCCGCCACGAATTCGCTCACAGCCTTGCAGAAACCTCCGGCCACGGCAACATGGTCGAACTGCCGCTCGCGAAGCCGGCGACGATCGACCGCCTGGTGCTGATGGAAAACATTGTGGACGGCGAGCGCGTGCGCGAATTCGTCGTCGAAGTGCAGCATGGCGGCGAGTGGCGCCCGCTTTTCCACGGCTCCGCAATCGGCCACAAACAAATCATCCGCTTCGCGCCAACCGAAGCGACCGCCGTGCGACTGCGAGTAAGCAAAAGCGCCGCCGAGCCCGAAGTCCGCAAACTGGCGGTCTATGAGGCTGACAGACTCCGCTGACGGACGGAGGACGGGAGTCAACTCCCGTCCCCTTAAATTATCGTCCGCTTAAATTATCACTGAGAGATCACCGAGAGCTTTTGATTGTCATCGACCGTCGGCGCCGGCCAATGCCAGCATTCGGCGCTGCCGAGCGACTGGAATGCGCCGTACGCCCGGACCGACCGGCAAACTCGCGCGCGGTAGTGTGGTGTCTGCGAAATAGCGTGTCTTATTCAAAACCGTCTGCGCTGGAGCGAACTCCGCCGCGAAGCCGCGCTCGGTATCGAAACGCGCCCTGGACAAACAAAGCTCCCGTCCCAACTACTTTCCCTTTAAATTTCGCTCGCAATATTGCCTATTTGGCCGACAAGAGCGACTGCCGTTCCGTTCCCAGGGGCCATAGACCTTCGAATTGTAAGTGTAGCGATTCAATCATCTCTGGGCAGAGCGCGCCGAACCGGACGCTCGGGTTCGTGATGTTTGGATTTGTGGGGCGATAGGCTGTAATTTCCAGGTGTGCCAACGCACTGGGATAGCCAGCGTCTCGGACCCAGAAGCTATTCAGGAATTGAAAAGGCACGAAGCGGAACTCAAACGATCCACCCGACGCGTTGTCGATCCGCTGGTGAATGCTTTTCAAGACATCAATCGACTCGCCCGGCATTTGTTGCAATCTTTCGATGGAAGTCGCCGGAAATTGCACCCTCCCATATTCCTTCAGGTTTTGCACGTTGGCATCTCCGTGATCCATCAACAAAACTCGGAACTTGACGCCATGATTTGCCCGTTCCACGATCGTGTCTTGGAGAGACACTAATATGCTGCCATGAACGGCGAAGAAGTCGAACGTCTGGAGCGTGCTTTGAACGTATCTCGCGAGCGGCGCGTTTTCGTTTAATCGTTGCCGGGTCGGAAACGCCCGGGCGATACCCACCAACGTTTGCGATCCTGGGCCAGCGGGTTGTTTCTCCTTGGATGAGATCT